>JBBDSD010000356.1:0-22286 GCA_040905065.1 Trueperaceae bacterium
GCACCAGCCCCAGCGGCCGATCGGGCCGCGCCCGATCGACGACCGGCATGCGGCCGATCCCCAAGCGGCCCATCCGCTCCAGCACCTCGCTGGCCGCCTCGTTCGGCACCGCCACGTACGGCAAGCGGGTGCACGCCTCCCCGACCGGCGTGGCCATGTCCGTTCCCTCCCGCCGCGCGCGCTCCAGGTCGGCCAGCGTGACGATGCCGACCATCCTCTCCGGTCCCGCCCGCGCCGTCACGACGAAACCGTGATGGTGCGACACCGCCAGCGCCTCCGCGAACTGACGCAAGCTGGCGTCCTCCGAAACGGTGGGGACGTCGCGGTCCATGACCTCGTCCACCCGTACCGACTGCATCAGATCGATGTCCCGCGACCGAAGCAGGCTCAAGCCACGGCGCGACAGCATCAGTCGATAGAACGACTCCGGATGCAGAATGTCCGCCCCCAGCGTCGCGATCACCGCCGCCAACAACAGCGGCAGGATCAGGTCGTAGCTGCCCGAGATCTCGAAGATCATCACGATCGAGCTCATCGGTGCGCGCGTCACCCCCGCGAACACCGCCGCCATCCCCACCACCGCGAACGGTCCGGTACGAAGATCGACCGCGCCCACCATCCCGTCCGCCAACGAAGCGAACGTTGCACCGAACGCCGCCCCCACCATCAGCACCGGAGCGAAGATGCCGCCCGATCCCCACGAACCGATCGAGGCACCGGTGGCCACCATCTTGCCGATCAGGATGGCGGCCAGCAACAGTGGCGCGGCCAGATCCTCGTTCAGGATCGCGCCGGTCGTGCCGTACCCGCGACCCCACACCTGCGGGAGCACGACCGCCAGCAGCCCCACCACCAACCCGCCAACCGCGGGCCGCAGCATGGGCCGCACGTGGAAGCGGTTCAGCACGTCCTCGCTCCCCACCATCACGCGAATGAACGCCACCGCCAGCAGCGAAGCCAGCACGCCCAGCAAGAGATAGAACGGCAGCTCCGTCACGGCGGCGAGATGGTAGTCCGGAGGCACCGCGAACGCCGGAGCGTCGCCCAAGACCGAGCGGGACACCGCCGTCGCCGAGACCGCCCCGATCACCACCGACGCGAAGTACCGGCCCTGGAACTGCCCCAGGATCACCTCGAGCGCGAACAGCACGCCCGCGATCGGGGCGTTGAAGGTGGCCGCGATGCCGCCCGCCGCCGCCACGGCCACCAGGTTGCGGCGACGCTCGTCGTTCAGGCGCCACCAGCGCGAGAAGGTCGACGCCACCGCCGCGCCGAGCTGCACCACCGGACCTTCCGTTCCGAGCGACGCGCCGCTGCCGACCGACAACGCCGTCGCGAGGGGGCGCCACGCCAGCAACCCGCGCGACACCCGCCCGCCCAAGTTCGACACCGCCACCATCACGTGCGGAATGCCCGATCCGCGCGCGTCAGGCTCCCACCGCACCACGATCGGCGCCACCAGCAGACCTCCGATGGCGGGCGTCACGATCGTGACCAGCACCGCCGCCGTCCCGCCGATCGTGGAGGAGAGCCCCGCCACCCAGCGGTCAGCGCCGTTGACGAGCATGTCGAAGGTGACCGCCGCGAAGCCGGTCACGATGCCGATCACGATCGCCGTGACCACCAGCGACACCGTTTCCGACGACGCGCCGCCGAGCGCGCCGACGCGCCGCCGAGCGCGCCGACGCGCCGCAGCACCGGCCGCAGGAACGACGGAATGCGAGAGCGCGGCGGGTCCGCTGCCGGACCGCCGGGTCCGTCCGCGCCGCCGGGCACGCTCACTTGTCCCTCAGCTCCGCTGCGTCCGACGCAGCAACGCCAACCAGTTGCCGTACGCGAGCTTGCGGATCAGCGCCTCGTTCCAGACGTGCTCGCGGAGCGCCGCGAGCAGGCGAGTCGAACCGGCCACGTCGCCCAGCGCGGTCGGCACGGTGGTGCCGTCGAAGTCCGAACCGATCCCGACGCGATCCTCGCCCAAGCGACCCAGCAGGTGCTCGGCGTGACGTACCCAGGTGTCCAGCGGCATGTTCGGATCGTCGCCTCCGTCCTCGCGCAGGAACTTCACCGCGCAGACCAGCCCCACCAGCCCGTCGCGTTCGGCCAACGCGTCCAGTTGAGCGTCGGTCAGGTTGCGGGGACTGGGGCAGAGGACGTGCGCGGCCGAGTGGCTCGCCACCACCGGTCGCTCCCCGCGTCGCAGGATCTCCCAGAAACCGGCCTCGTTCAGGTGCGACACGTCCATCACGATGCCGAGTGCGTCGCAGGCGGACACGAACTCGCGGCCGGCTTCGGTCAAGCCCGGCCCTACGTCGGGGCTGCCGGGAAAGGCGAACGGCACCCCGTGCGCGAACCGGTTCGGGCGGCTCCACACCGGACCCACCACCCGCACGCCCAAGGCGTGCAGCACCTCGAGCACGTCCAGGTCGACGATCGCTTCGGCCCCCCTCCAGAGCGGGCACCGCCGCGATCACGTCGTCCGCGCGCGCCGCTTCGACCTGATCGGCGTCGGTGCAGATGCGTAGCGCACCGACCCGGTCCAGACGCCGCAGCAGCGCCAGCATGCGCAGCGTCGCCTCCAACGCCGGGAGGCCCTCGATCGGGCCGTGCGGCGCCGCCTCGCGGCGCGTCGCCGTGGCGCGACGGGGCGTCGCGCGCGGATCGGACACGTACATCGCGAACAGGCCGCCTGCCCAGCCGCCTTCGCGGGCGCGCACCGCGTCCACGTGCCCCTCGCGGGAGCGCGCTTCGAAGCTTCGCTCCGGATGGCGGGCCAGGACCGAAAGCGTGTCGATGTGGCCGTCGAACACCGGGATCACGGCGCTCAGGCTACCCCGCGGCGGCGACCCGACCGGAGACCTGCAGGGCCGCCGCGCCCCGCGCCGTGACCGTCCCGACGCGTGCGGCCCGCGGGAACGCCGTACGGACGTGCGCCAGGAACGCCTCCGCGCGGTCCTCGGCCACCGCCAGCAACAGGCCCCCCGACGTCTGCGGATCGACCAGCACGTTCCACGCCAGCTCATTCAGGTCGTCGCCACCGTGCACCGACGCTCGGACGTAGCGACCGTTGCTGCCGTGCGCCTTGGTGAGGATGCCGCGAGTCAGCGTCTCGGCCGCGCCGTGCAGCAACGGCACGAGGTCGACCTGAAGCTCCACGGTGGCGTCCGAGCCGTTCGCCAGGTGGAGCGCGTGCCCCGCCAGGCCGAAGCCGGTCACGTCGGTCGCTGCGTGCACCGCGGCGGCCAGCTCGCTCGGAAGCGCCAAACGATTGATGCGCCGCATCGACGCCAGCGCCTCGGCGAAGGTGGCGTCGTCGATCTCGTCGTTCTTGCGAGCGCCGGTCAGGGTGCCGGTCCCGATCGGTTTCGTCAGCACCAGCGCGTCGCCCGGTCGAGCGCCCCGGTTCGTCCACAAGCGGTCCGGGTGCGCCAGGCCGGTCACCGCGAAGCCCAGCTTGAGGGTGTCGTCGTCGATCGAGTGCCCGCCGACCAGCTGCGCGCCGGCCTCGTTCAGGGTGGCGACGGCGCCCGCCATCAACGCCGTCAGCACCTCGCCGGGCAGGACGTCCGCTGGGTAGGCCAGGACGGTGAGCGCCGTGACGGGTTCGGCCCCCATGGCGTACAGGTCGCTGAGCGCGTTGGCGGCGGCGATCGCCCCAAAGTCGTGCGGATCGTCCACGATCGGGGTGAAGAAGTCCAGCGTCTGGACCATCGCTAGATCGTGGCGCAGGCGCCAGGCGGCGGCGTCGTCCAGGAAGTCGGTCCCGACCAGCAGGTCCGGATGCCGTTGACGGGGCAGGCCGGCCAGCAGGCCGGACACGGCGCCGGCCTCCAGCTTCGCGGCGCAGCCGCCCTTGGCGACGGTGCGGGTCAGGCGGGGGTAGGCAGGTGACGATGCAGCCACGCGAGCAGCTCCTCTCGAGATCCGCGGGCCGCCACGGTCCGTCCTTCGGTCGGGGTGGCCTTGCGGTACAGCGGGTCGTAGTAGTCGGTCAGCAACGGAACGATCACCGCTCGGAACGCTTCGGGATCGTGCCAGGCGCGTTGACGATGCGCGTCCTCGAGCGCGTCCACCATCGTTTCCGTGGCGTCCGCACCCAAGCGGCGCCGCAGGCGCCGCACCGCGGCGACCAGCCGGTCCAGCGTCGCCCGTTCGCCCGTCGCGCGGGCGGGGGCGAGGGCGTACTCGCGGTGGATGCGGTGCAGGCGTGCTTCGAGCGGCTCGTCCAGCACCAGCAGCGGTGCCGAGCGTACCCGCCGGTGCACCGGTTCGGGCAGGTGCACGCGGCCCACGTTGCGGGACTCGTCCTCGAGCAGCAGCCACGGCTCGGGTCCGAGTATTAGCGGCAGGGCCAGGCGGTGCTCGAACGTGGCCTGCGCCGGTTGCGGGCCGTGAGCCCCGAAGGTGCTGCCCCGATGCTCGGCGGCGGCCTCGAGGTCCAACGCCAGCAGCGCATTGTCGGCCGCGGCCGCGTGCAGAAGTTCGGTCTTGCCGCAGCCGGTGGGGCCGGTCACCACGAACGTCTCGCGCCGCGACAGGGCCGGTTCCAGCGCGGCCGACAGGTGGGCACGCACCGCCTTGTACCCCCCGTGCACACGGGGTACGTCGGAGCGCTCGGTGAACCGCTGCGCCAGCTCGCTGCGCAGTCCACCGCGCCAACAGAGGAAGGCGCTGGGTTCCGCGTCGGCAGCGTCGCGCCAGGCGCGGATCCGCTGCGGCAGGGCCGATACCGTCCGCAGGCGTCCCTCCTCGATGGCGGCGTCCTGACCGTCGGTGGCGTAGCGCAGCCCGACGGCGTGGCGCTCCTCGTCGTTCAGGATCATCAGGTGCACCGCGCCGGGCAGGGCTCCGCGCGCGACCTCGTTCGGGGAGCGCACGTCGATCACGCGTCGCGACGGCGCTCCCGCCATGGCGGGGTAGAGGCGCTCGGGGGCCAGGTCGCTCACGCCGTCATCGTAGCCGCGATGGGGCCGCGTACGGCGCGTACCGAAGGCGCTCGCGCCGATTCGATCGGAACGGTACGCTTCCGGGCGTGACCGAGGCCCCTCCCGACCCCCGTTCGGCCACGCGCATCACCTGGGGCCTGTTCCTGGCCCACGCTTTCGGCTCGGCCGGCATCATCTGCACCGCCACCGTGGCGGCGATCGTCGGGGCCGAACTGTCCGGACGTGCCGCCCTGTCCGGCGTGCCGGCGGCGGCCGCGCAGATCGGTGGCGCTCTCGCGGCGCTGCTGGTCGGCGCTTGGACGGAACGGTTCGGTCGCAGGCGGGGCCTGACCGCGGCGGCGGCGCTGGGCGTGGGCGGCATGACGGCGGCCGCGGCGTCGGCCGTCACCGGCACGTTCGTGCTGCTGGTCGTCGGCCTGCTGGTGTCGGGAGCTGCGGGGGCCGCCGTGAAGTTCGCGCGCTTCACCGCTGCCGAAGTGCAGCCGCGGGCGCGCCGGGGGCGGGCCGTGGCGACGGTGGTGATGGGCGGCACCGTCGGATCGGTCCTCGGCCCGGTCCTGGTCGCCCCCAGCGGGGCCGCGGCCGTCGCGGCCGGCCTGCCGGAACTGGCGGGACCGTACCTGGTGACGGTGCTCCTGTTCGGCGCGGCGGCGTTGGCGTTCCAGGCGTTCCTCCGGCCCGAACCTCGCGAGCTGGCGGCGTATTGGGACGCGCGCGAACGCAGCGACGCGGGACCCGACCGGGAAGAGCCACCGGTGCGTCCCCTGACCGAACTGATTCGCGATCCCGGCGTCGCTACGGCGATGGCGACCCTGGTGCTGGCGCAGGCGGTGATGGTGATGGTGATGGCGATCACGTCGCTGCACATGCACGTGCACCATCACGCCTTGGCGTCGATCTCGGTCGTGATCGCTGGGCACACCTTGGGCATGTACGCCTTTTCGGTCGTGTCCGGCTTCGCTACCGACCGGTACGGACGCCTGCCGGTACTGCTGACCGGAGGCGGGGTGCTGTTCGTGTCGTGCGTGCTGGCTCCGCTGTCGCCGGCGTTCGTGCCGCTGTTCCTGGCGCTGTTCCTGTTGGGCGTGGGCTGGAACCTGTGCTACGTGGCCGGATCGGCCTGGCTCACCGACTGCCTCCGCACCGCCGAGAAGGCGCGGACGCAGGGCGTGAACGACCTGTTCATGGGGACCGTGTCCGCCGCCTCCAGCCTGGGCGGCGGCGTGGTATTCGCGGTGTTCGGCTACGGCGCGATGGCGGCGGCTGGCGCCGTCGGTGCCGCCGCGCTGATCGTTCTGGTGGCCCGCTACGCGCGGGGGGCCCGCACGGTGGCCGCATGACGGTGCCCGCATGAGCGCCGCGAACGACCAGGAACGGTCGGTGCTGGCGCGGGCGGCCCGCACGCCCGACGCCAACGTGGCGCGACGGCTCCGGTCGGTGCTCCTGCCGCGTCGGCGGCACCTGGCGGGCGTCGCCTACCTGGTGTTGGACCGGTCGACCAGCATGGGCGACCCCGGAAAGATGGACGCGCTGCGCGACGGAGCGTGGGGGTTCTTCGTCGAAGCGGTCCGGCGCAGCCACGCCGTGGGCGCCGTCACCTTCGCGCACGACGCGCGCCTGTTGTCCGGTGCCGGTCTGGACGCCCTCCGTCTCTGGCGCCGGCTGCAGGCGGTGCAGCCGTTCGGGTCCACCCGGATGGAGGCGGGACTGGCGATGGCCGCCTCGCGCCTGCGGTTTCGGACCGGAACGCGCACCGTGGTGCTGCTCACCGATGGCGAGGCGGACGATCGCGCTGCCGCCTTGCGTGCCGCACGCACCGTGCGCGGCATGGGCATCCGCCTGATCGCGATCGGAACGGGCGAGGCCGACGATGCCTTCCTGGCGAGCTTGACCGGCCGGTCGGAACTGGCGCGGCACGTGCCGCGCGACGGGATCGCCGGTGCCCTGAAGCACGCCGCCGCGACGTTGGGTCCCGCCCCGGCCGACGTCGCGACGGACGCACGGAGCGACAAAGCGAAGAAGGATCGGTCGTGACCGTGCCGAGCGACGGGAACGGAGCGCCGGTCGTACGCGCCCGCGGGCTCGTGAAGCGGTACGGATCGTTCGTGGCGGTCGACGCCATCGACTTCGAGGTGCGATCGGGCGAGGTGCTGGGCATGCTGGGGCCGAACGGGGCGGGGAAGTCGACCGCCATGCGCATGATCTACCAGGTCACGCCCCCCAGCGACGGCGAGTTGACCATCTTCGGTCTGACCACCGGCCGCGACCGGCGCCGCATCAAGGCCCGACTTGGCGTGGTGCCGCAGATCGACAATCTGGACGAGGACCTGAGCGTCCGCGACAACCTACGCATGCACGCCCGCTACCACGGCCTGTCGCCGGCACGGGCGCGCGAGCGGACCGACGCCCTGCTGGAGTTCGTGGACCTGACCGGCAAGGCACGCGCGGAGGTGCGGGCCCTCTCCGGTGGCATGAAGCGCCGGCTCACGCTGGCGCGCGGCCTGGTGGCCGAGCCGGACCTGGTGGTCCTGGACGAACCGACCACCGGACTGGATCCGCAGGTACGGTTGGCGTTGTGGGACAAGCTCGAGGACCTACGGTCGGCCGGCGCCACGCTGCTCATGAGCACGCACTACATGGACGAGGCCGAGCGTCTCTGCGACCGGCTGCTGATCATGGACGAGGGCCGGATCGTGGCGTCGGGTACGCCGCGCGGCCTGATCGCGCGCCACCTGCCGGCGCACGTGATCGAGGGGCGCCTGGCCGGAGCGAGCGACGTGCCGTTCCGCCGCCTGGCGGACGAGGTCGGGTCGGAGCTCCATCGCACCGGTGAGCGCGTCAGCGTGTTCGTGCCCGACGGCCGCGAGGCGTTGACGCGGCTGTTGGACGAGGGCGCCGATCCGGAACGGGCGTTCGTGCGGCCGTCCAACCTCGAGGACCTGTTCCTGCGCCTGACGGGGCGGGGGCTGCGCGAGTGACGCGCACGGCCCACGCGACTACCCAGAGGAGGCAGAGGGGGACGACGCCGTGATCGACGCGGCCAGCGTACGGCGGGTGTGGCTGCGCAACGCTTGGGTGTTCCGTGGCCGCTGGTACTACGGGCTGCTGCCCAACTTCTTCGAGCCGGTGTTCTACCTGCTGGGGATGGGCATCGGCCTGGGGTACTACGTCAGCACCGGCGGCGCGTTCGGCGGCGACTACCTGGCGTACATCGCGCCGGGCCTGGTGGCCGCCTCGGCGATGAACGGCGCCTCGTTCGAGACCACCTACAACGTGTTCGTCAAGCTGCACTTCGGCAAGATCTACGACGCGACGATCGCTACGCCGGTCGGAATCGAGGACGTCACCGTCGGCGAAGCGGCGTGGGCGGTCACGCGCGCGCTGATCTACGGCGGTGCCTTCCTGTTCGTGACGCTGTTCTTCGGCATTTCGCTCGATTGGAGGCTGCTGCCGGGCGTGCTGGCGATCGTGCTGATCGGGTACGCCTTCGCCGCGCTGGGCTTGGCGTTCACGTCGGTGGTGCCGACGATCGACCTGTTCTCGTACTACTTCACGCTGTTCCTGACGCCGTCGTTCCTGTTTAGCGACATCTTCTTCCCCGTCGCCGAGCGGTTCCCGCCGCTGCTGGCCACGATCGCCGAGGTCACGCCCCTGTACCGAAGCGTGCAACTGATGCGGGGGGTGCTGACCGGCGACGCCGCGACGGTCGTATGGGACGTGAGCTACCTGCTGCTGTTCGGTACCGGCTTCCTAGCGTTCGCGATTTGGCGCATGCGGGCCCGCATCGTGGTCTGAGCCGAACAGCGCGCGCTCGTCGCCGGTCGGATCCACGCTTCGAAACGGCACCACGCGCCCCTCCTCGCCGATGCGGCGCTCGAAGCTGCACTCGGCAGGCCCGCGGCGCTCGTAGCGCTCGATGCGGATCAGGCCGGCCGCGACCCGGGACACGCGGACGCGCACCTCGACCCCGGCGCCGGTGGTGCGCTGCAGCCAGCGCGCGCCGCTGAACAGGTCGTCCTGGAACGTCGGGGACGGCAGGTCGCGCCTCACCCGTCGCGCAGTCCGTCGTAGAGGGCCTGGTCGACGTCGCTGGTGGTGGCCAGCTGCAGCGAACCGGACGCGAACGCCTGCAGGAACGCGTCGGCCGCGGCGTGTTCGTAGGCGGACCCGATGCCGTCCCGAATCTCCTGCAGGGCGTGATCCAACGGCAGCGCGGCCCGGTAGGGACGATCGGTCGTCATGGCGTCGAACGAGTCGGCCACCGCCAACATCCGCGCGATGCCATCGATCGCCTCGCCGGCGAGCCCGTCTGGGTAGCCACCGCCGTCCCACCGTTCGTGGTGATGCCGTACGGCCGGCAGGATCGGCGTGAGGGCGGGGGCGTCGCGAAGGATCCGTTCGCCGTGGATCGGGTGGCGCTTCATTTCGAGCCACTCGTCGTCGGTCAGCGCGCCGGGCTTGCTGACGTTGCTGGTCATGGCGATCTTGCCGACGTCGTGCAGGTAACCGGCGATGGCGACCCGCTCGAGATCGTCGTCCGCGACGCCCAGCGCGCGCGCGATGCCACGTGCGTAGTACCCGACCCGGGAGGAATGACCGGCGGTGTAGGCGTCGGCCGCTTCCACGGCGTTCACGAGCGCCATCACCGACTGCAGGTACAACACGCGCCGCTCCTGGATCGAGGTGGCCAGGTTCAGGGCGATGGCGGCGTTGTCGGCGAACCGTTCGAAGGTGGCGAGGTCGTCCGCGTCGAAGGCGCGGTCCATGAAGCGCGTGTCCAGGTAGATGCCGCCGATCGCGGCGTCGCCGAGCCGGATCGGGGCCGCCATGACGCTCCGGATGTCCAGCGCCAACAGGCTGGCCCCCGCCTGGAAGCGGTCGTCCTCCTGCGCGTTGGTGGTGACCACGCCCTCGCCGTGCTCGAGGATCTGCCGGATCAGGGTGCGGCTCAGCTGCACGTCGTCGTGGGATGCTTCGTCGCTGCCGAGCCTGCGTGCGGCGCGCACGTTGAAGCCGTCGTCGTGGTCCTCGTCCCGTAGCACGACCAGCCCGCGGTCGGCCCCGCTGAGTTCGAGCGCCGCCTGCAAGATCCGGTCGAGCACGTCGTCGACGTCGTCGGTGGTCTCGACCTGCGCCAGGGCGGCGGTCACGTCGTTCAAGCGTGCGTAGGCGCCGAGGCGGCGTTCGGTCCGCTCCATCTCGCGGGCGACCGTGGCCAACAGGGGCCGCAGGTCCTTGCCCAGCGGCCCCATCGCCTCCAACCTGGAGCGGAGCTGATCGATCGCCTCCACGGCCGGGTCCTCCGAAGCCCGGGTCAGCCGCCGGCGGTGGCGCGGACGCGGACGACGAGGTCTTCGAGCGTCATGTCGCCGTTCAGGGCGGCGATCACGTCGCCGTCGGCGTCACGGCAGACGAACTCCAGGTAGATCGTGACCGGAGCGTCGCCCTCCATGAGGTCGAACACGTCCTGATCGATCAGGTCGCTCGCGAGGCGGCCGGACACGACGTTCCAGCGGTCGGTGCCCGGCTCCCGCTCGAGCGCGATCGATCCACGGAAGAGCAGGTTCGACGGGTCTTTGATGAGCGACGGATCGTCGAAGTGGGCCGTTTCGAACGGCGCCAGCCAGACCTGCACCCCGACGTCGACCAGGGTGTCGTGCAGGTCGGCCGTGTCGACGACGTCGCCGAGGAAGGAGGGGTCGTAGGCGACGTCGCCGCCCCCGAGGTCCACGCCCAGCATGGAGAGTCCGCCCCGCCCGAGCGCGGCCAGACCGCCCCGCCCTGCGGTCGCGACGCCGCTCGCGACCTCCGCGTCGATGCGGCCGCCGGTACCGAGCTCCTCCGAGAGGTCGAACGGTACGGTCGTGCTGCACGCGGTCAGTGCGAAAAACGCCAGGAGAATCGCTGCCCATCGGATCGTGCGTCGTGTCATGGTGCCTCCCGTTCCACGTCGTCTGGGGACGGTTCCCCAGCATCGCCTTGCAATGTAGCGCGAATCAGGGTGGCGAATGCCGTGAGATTCGACGCGTCCAGGTCGTCCTCGGCCCGCTGCAGGCGTTCGGGATCGTCGTGCAACAGGGCGCGCACGAACGCCACCTGCACGCGCCAGTCGTCGTTGGGCTGATCGGCGGCCAGGCGTTCTGCTTCGTCGAGCACCGACCCTGCCTCGTTCCGGTCGCCGCGGGCGAGCCACGCCTGCGCCATCAGCAGGGCGGACTCGATGCGTTCCTCCGAGGCGGCGAGGGCCGTGAAGCGGTCGTGCGATTCGCGCAGCCGCGCGAGCGCAGCGTCCGGATCGCCGGCGCGCAGGTCCAGCTCGCCCAACGTCATCGTCTGCAAGGCGGCGTTGTACGGCTGGTCGTCCGTGGCGAGCATCGCCGCGGCTCGCTGGGCTGCGGCGCGCGCCGCGGCGTGGCGGCCGCTGCGGGCCAGCACGGTCGCTTCGATCAGGCGCGCCTGGTGCGCCAGCAACTGATATCCCTGCTGCGCCAGCGAGGTCGTCGCGGCCTCCACGTGCTGCAGCGCGTCCTGGTACGCACCGTGCAGCAGGTGGATCCACGCCAACGAGTAGCGTGCCTGCGCTGCGTTCTTGGGGTCGTCGTAGCGCTCGGCGTGCTGCAGGACCTCCTGGTACAGGCGCACCGCTTCGGCCCGGTCGCCCATGTCGCCGAACACGTTGCCGAGGTGGCAGAGCACGTTGGCGACGCGCTGCACGTCGCCGGAGTCGCGATAGACCTCGCGCGCCTCCTGGAACGCATCCCTCGCCGCGTGCAGGTCGCCGCGCTGGTAGTGCACCAGGCCGGCCATGTGGACCAGGCGGGCCTCGAACAGCGGGTCGTCCCCCTGCGGCAGGCCGGCGCGCGCGGTGGCGTACCACTCGAGCGCACCGTCCCAATCCCCGCTGCGGAAGGCGTGGTACCCGAGGTCGGCCTGCACCGACGCCAGACCGATGGGGTCCTCCGCTGCCTGGGTCATCGCGATCGCGAGGGCTTCGTGCAGGACCCGCTCTGCTTCGTCGAGCGCTCCACGCTCCACCAGGTTGCCGCCCAGACTGCGGTGCACGTCGACGTCGCCTGGCGCCAGCTCCAGCGCCCGCCGGAGGAACCGCTCGCTGGCGTCGAGCTCGCTCCGTTTGGACCAGTGCGTGCCGAGCAGCTTGAGCGCCCGCAACTGCGACGAGGGGTAGGCGAGCGCTTCGTTCAGCAACCGCTCCGCCTCCTCCCAGCGACCGATCCTGTCCAGCACGCGAGCGAGCGCGACCAGGGCGTCGGGACGGTCGTGCGCGTCGTCGTCCGGCAGTTGATCGAGCACCAGGCGGTAGTACCGTTCCGCCACGTCGTTGGCGAACAAGCGTTCGGCGTTGCGGGCGGCGATCAGGGCGTAGCCCGCCGCACGCTCCGATAGTCCCGCTTCGGCGAGGTGCAGCGCCAGCGCGTCCGGAGGAGCGCTCGCGTCCGCTTCCAGCCGATCGGCGAGCTGCTGATGGTAGCGACGCCGGCGGCGCGCAGGCAGGCGCGCTTGCAACGTCTCTTGCAGCAGCGGGTGGGCGAAGCGGTAGCTGTCGCCTGCGCCCTCCTCGATCAGATTGCCGCGCAAGAGCTCGTCGAGGTCGTCCAGCAGATCGTCCTCGTCCGATCCCAGCAGTTCCTGGACCGTCTCGAAGTCGAAGCGGATCCCGACGGTCGACGCTGCCGCGGCGGTGGCCTGCGCGCGGGGCGTGAGCTGCTCGATGCGTTGGGCGAACAGGTCGTCGATGCTGGGTGGCAGGGTCGCCGCTTCGCGGCTCCATTCCCACGCGCCCTCTCGTCGCACGATCTGACCCCCTTTGAGCAGGGCGGAGAGGAGCTCGCCGACGAAGAACGGATTGCCCGCCGCACGATCGGCGACGTGACGCTCGAGCTGCTCGTCGACCTGCCCCCCCAGCATCGCCCGCACCAGCTCGCGCGTGGCCGCGTCGCCCAACGGCCGCAGCTCGATCCGGTCGAGCGGCAGGTGCCGCAGAGCCGAGCGGGTCGCGGACGCCAGGCGCGCCGGATCGATCCCGATCACCAGCCCGGTCTCGCTCGCCGTCTCGCCGCTGGCGAGGTGGTGCGCCAGCGCGACCGTGCCGTCGTCCGCGTCGTGCAGATCGTCGATGACGACCAGAAGCGGCATGCGCTGCGAGACGTGCACCAACGCTCGGTCGATCGCTCCGTAGACCCGCATCTGCGCCACGTCGGCCGGCAGGTTCGGCGCCGTCGCCCGTGGGAACAGGTCGGGCAGCACGATCGCCAGATCGCCTTCCAGGCCCTCCGTGGCGGCAGCGAACGGTTCCGGATGGCGTTCGCGGAGCAACGTCAACGCCGAACGCAGGCCGTGATAGGGAAGGTTCACGCCGCGCGGATTGCGGATCCGGACCACCGCGTGCCCCGCCTGCCGCGCCTCGCTGGCGAGATCGTCCAGCAGTCGACTGGCTCCCAGGCCGGTGCCTCCCTCCAGGAGCGCCCCGCGCCGGAGAGCGGCGTCGTCGAGCACGCCGACGAGGCGACGCCACTCCTCGTCCCGACCGATCAGGGGCGGATTGAGGAGCTGAGCAGGCGTGGTGTCGCGACGCGCGCCGTTCGCGGGGGATTCGTGCGGCGCGTCGCCGGCGCCGGCGACGTCTCCGCGGATCTCGGCGACGATGTCACGCAACCGGACCGCGACGTCCGACGCCTGGCTGGGCCGGTCTGTGGGCGTCTTCGACAAGAGCTCCAGCACCAGGCGGTCCAGGGACGCCGGTACGCCGCGCACGCGCGCGGAAGGGGCTTGCGCCGGATCGCGCACCTGCTTGAGCAGGATCTCCGCGAAGCTGTCGCCGGTGAACGGCGGCTCGCCGACGATCGCCCAGTGCACCAGGCATCCGAAGGCGTACAGGTCGCTGCGGGCGTCGACCTCGCGCCCGCGCGCCTGCTCGGGACTCATGTACGCGACCGTGCCCATCACCTCGCCGACCTGCGTCAGCGCCACCGTCGCCTGCTGGTCGGTCTTGGCGAGTCCGAAGTCCATCAGGTACGGCACCCCGTCGTCGAGCAGCACGTTGTCCGGCTTCAGGTCGCGGTGCACGATCCCCTCGCCGTGCACGTACGCGAGCGCGTCGGCGACCGATGCCAGCAGGTCGAGGCGCTCGGTCAGTTCGCGGGCGTCCTCGGCCGGGCCGACGACGCGTTCCGCCAGCGTGCCGCCACGCAGGTACTCCATCACCAGGAAGGCGAGCTCGTCGTGGGAGCCCGACTCGATCACGCGCACCACGTTCGGGTGGTCCATGCGCGACATGACGCGGAACTCGCGACGAAACCGCAGTTGGCTCTCGCCGGGCGGAAGCGTGAGCACCTTCACCGCCACCGCCCGGTCCTGCATGAGATCGTCGGCGCGGTAGACCGCTCCCATTCCGCCGTGACCGATCAGGGCTCGAATGCGGTAGCGCTCGTGAACGACCTCTCCGGCGGGAAGCATGTAGCGGTCAGTCTAGCAGGGGCGCATCGCGCCCCTAGCGCCGGCCGGCGTTGCGGCCCCGTGCTGGACGCGGGTCAGGGCGTCGGCAGCCACGATCGCGGATCGATCCAGCGATGGCCGGCGTCGCGCACCAGCGCGTCCAGGAACCACTTGTGGCCCGCCCCGACCACCACCAAAACCCGCTGGGCGTTGCGTCGCTCGATGGCATCTTGCAGCCGGGCGAACATCCGTTCGTTGCGGCGCCAGTAGGCGTCGCGCTGCCGTGCGCCCGCACGGTCGCGCACCGTCACCTGCGGCATGCGCACCTCGTACGCCCAGTACTGGCGGGCGATCTGTTCGGGCGCGGCGAAGAGATGCAGCTCCTCGATCAAGTCCTGCGCCCCCTCGGCGTACCCCGAGAGTTCGCGGGTGCCGGGGTTCACGAGTGGCAGCATCTGCCACAGATCGCCGGGCGAGGCGAGCGCTTCGAGCGTGAACGCCTCGCGGTAGAGGAACCAGCCGGCGTCGGCGCTCTGATCGTCGATCGGCGTCAGCGTCGGGACGCTCGCCGCGCGCGCCACCGGGCCTGCGATGCGGGCGAGTTCGTGGCGCCGTAGGCGCTCCCACCAGGAGACGAAGCGCTCGTCGTCGGCGGGCCGCTCGCACCCGTGGCCGGTCCACAGGAAGTGCGCGGTGGCGAGGTTGCGCGCGAGAGGTCCCACGCTTCGGCGTAGCGCGCCAAGTCGAAGCCGGGACGGTAGTCGCGTCCCTCGTCGACCGGCCAATCGGGCGGCAGGTACTCGACCGCGACCAGGTCCGGATCGAATGCGGCGAGCGCGTTCACGATCCGCCGCAGCGCCGTCGGATCGGGAACGTCGTCTCGTTGCGCTAGGTGCGGCGTGCCCAGCACCAGCACCGAGGTCGCACCGGCCTCCGGCGGATCGGAGCCGTCCCAGGCCGACAGGACCGGCTCGGCCCGGTCGCTCAGCAGCTCGTGGATCGGGGTCGGGCGATCGAACGCCAGGAAGAGCGCCGCAGCCGCGGCAAGCGTAGCGAGCAGTGCCGCGAGCGCGACCAACAGGCGAGCGGTCCAGCGGAGAATGACGTGCATCGCGTCGATGGCAGCACGCCGCACCGCGCCACGATCGTGATGCGGGACACGCGTGGCGTCCACGTTCCGCGCCGGGAAGGGTAGACTTCGCGACGTGAGCGACGTGAGCGACGTGAGCGACGCGGGCGGCGCCAGAGAGGCCGCGGACCGGCCCACACCGACCGATCCGGTCGGAGCGTTGCAGCGTGCACGCTTGCTCACGCACCTGTACGGCGTTCCGGCGGTCGGTTTGTTCCTGCTCGGCCTATTCGGCTTCTCCTACGCGATGGGGTTCCCAGACCGGGTCGAGGCGGTGGCCACGCCGATCCTGGCCCTTGTGTTCTTGCTCGTCTCGGCGCACGCTTGGCGCCATCGATCCCCGTCGCTCCGCTTGGAGCGGATCGCCCTGATCGGCACCTTCGCGACGCTGGTCGCGGCGGCGTTCGAACCGGTCGTGACCGGCCGGTTCGAGATCGGCTATCCCTACGTGCTGGGCTACGCGCCGCTCGCATTCGCCGCGGCCTTCCTGTTCTTCGGGCCTCGCGCGGGCACCATCGCCAGCGTGGCCGTCTATCTCGGCCTCGCGGTCGCCACGGTCTCCGGCGTGGCGACGGGCCAGATTCCGGCCGTGCGCGCCATGCCGCTGGTCGCCGCGCAACCGATCCTGATCGGGCTGCTGTACGCGATCGCGTGGAGCATGGCGACGTACGTGCGGGAGCATCGGGTGGTCGCCACGCACGCGGCCACCGATCCTCTCACGGGCGCCTGGAACCGCCGGGCAGGCGAAGCGTTCCTGGAGAGCGTCGAGGGACCGTTCGCCCTGCTGGTGGCCGATCTCGACGACTTCAAGCGCATCAACGACGCACACGGCCACGCCGTCGGCGACGAGATGCTGGTCGGCACCGTCGAAGCGATCCGATCGGCTCTGCGGCCGCAGGACCGGATCGTGCGCTGGGGTGGCGACGAGTTCGTGGCGATCGTGGTCGGGGTGGACGAGCGCGACGCTGAAGAGCTCGCAGGACGGGTACGACGAGCGGTGGAGCGGGCGAGCACCACGGTGGGCGAATCGATGTCCGTCAGCGTGGGGGTGGCTGCCTGCGGGCCCGGCGCATCGTGGCGGGACGCGTTCGATCGAGCGGACGGCGCCATGTACGCCGCGAAGCGGGATACGGCCCGCTCCGGCGAGGCCGGGGCCGGGGCCGGTTGACGGAACCCCGCTCCGTTCGGCACCGGAACGGACGATCCGTCGTCCTTCTCGTGCCTGCGCCCTAAGATTGCGGACCAGCGCGCGGCCGGGCGCCATGGGGAGGAGGATCCCGATGGCCCGGAACGTGGTTCGCTTGGTGGAGGGAGTTCTGTGGCTCGTACCGTTCGCCGGAACGCAAGGCGAGCCGAGCGGCGCGTACGGCTCGCTGCAGCTCGGTGGCAGCGTGGAGCGCGTCATCGCAGCGGCACTCCAGGACGCAGAGGCGGGAGGACTCGTTGTTCCACAGCTACGTCGTCTCGGTGCCCACAGAGGCGGCGGTCCGGCACGAGACGATCAGAATACGCGCAAGTGTGCAATGATCTCACGTATGAAAGAAAATCTCGCCGAGCGATCGTCGATCGAGGTAGGGACGCGTCTCGCCCCGACCCTCGTGTGCCGAGTTCTTAATCGGAGCGAAGCATGACCCTGACGATCCTCGGCGCGACCGGCAAAACCGGCGTTCACCTCCTCGCCCGAGCCCTCGACGCCGGCCACCAGGTGCGGGCGCTGGTGCGCGACCCGGCCAAGGTCCCCCGGCAGCACGAACGCCTGACGCTGGTGCACGGCAACGTCCGCGACGCGGCGGCGGTGGCGCGCGCCGTCGAGGGAAGCGACGCCGTGCTCAGCGCTCTCGGCCCGACCCGGAACGCGCCCGACATGGACGTCAGTACCGGCGTGGCGCACGTGCTCGCGGCGATGGAGACCCACGACGTGCAACGGCTCGTGTTCGTGACGGGCGCCGGAGTCCGTGTCGACGGCGACCGGCCGGGCGTGTTCGACCGGGTCATGGGTCTGGCGCTGCGCCTCTTCGCCAAGCACGTGCTGGCCGACTCGCAGCGCGCGGTCGCACGCATCCACGCCTCCGATCGCGAGTGGACCGTGGTGCGCGTGCCGATGCTCACCGACGGCCCCGCCACCGGAACGCTGCGGGTCGGCATGGTGGGCCAGGGCATCGGGTCGCGCCTGACGCGCGCCGATCTGGCGGAGTTCCTGTTGGCTCAGGTCGACGATCGGTCCCACGTCCACGCCAGCCCGGCGCTGTCGAACTGAGGTGATCGCCAGCGAAGGCCCGGTCGCCGTGACCGGCCCGACCGGCAACGTGGGGGCGGAGGTCGTGCGCGAACTGCGGGCGGCCGGTGCGCCCGTCCGGGCTCTGGGCATCGATTCCGATCGGGCCCGCGCCACGCTCGGGAACGACCTCGAGCACGTACGCTTCGCCTTCGGTGACGAAGCCGGCTACGCGGCCGCGTTCCGCGGGGCGAGAGCGCTGTTCCTGATGCGTCCGCCGCAGATCGCCGACGTCGCTCGGCGCATCCACCCGGCGATCGATGCGGCGCGCGCGGCCGGGGTCCGACGGATCGTGTTTTTGTCGCTGCAGGGGGTCGAGCGGAACCCGGTCGTCCCGCACCACCGGATCGAGCGGCATCTTCGGCGCTCGGGCGTGCCCTCCACCATGCTGCGTCCCTCGTTCTTCCTGCAGAACCTGAGCACCACCCACCGCGACGAGATTCGCGACCAGGGACGCATCTTCGTGCCCGCCGGCCGTGGGCGCACCAGCTTCGTCGACGCGCGCGACGTCGCCGCCGTCGCCGCGAAGACCCTGCTCGAGGACGGTCACGAGGGGCGTGCGTACGAACTCACCGGCCGCGAGGCGCTCGGCTACGCCGAGGTGGCCGAGGTGCTCTCCGAGGCGCTGGGGCGACCGATCGCGTACGCGAACCCGTCGCCGCTCGCCTTCTGGCGACGCAGCCGTGCGGCGGGGATGCCGGCCACGTTCGTGCTGGTCATGCTCGGTCTCTACACGGCGGCTCGGCTGGGCATGGCGGCCCGCGTGACGCTCGAACTGGAGCGGCTGCTGGGCCGTCCGCCGATCTCGGTGCGCCGGTTCGTGGAGGACCACGTAGGAGCGTGGGGGTAGGGGCGGGGGACCGTGGTGGAGGGGGCACGTCTTCGGTCCGCATACGGAGGTGCTCGCCCATGCGGGGACAGAGCGATCGAACGGGTGCATCGACGTGCTCAAGAATGTGATATCATTGTGATAGGTTCCCGTGGCGCTCGCCGTTCAGCCCGCGCTGCGCCCCCACGACAGGAGAAACCATGACCAGCCACGATCCCTCGCCGTTCGCTCTCGAGCTACCCGCGCCCGAGGTCCGCGAGCACCCTGCTTCGGTCCTGCCCGGACTTCCGGTCGTCGCGCTCGCCGTGCTCCTCGCGCTCGCCGGCGGGGTTCCCATCTACCTGCTCACCACCGGAGCGGCGCTCCTGTGGCCTCTCGTCGCGTCCGCCCTCGCCTTCCTGGCCGCGGGCCTGCTCTTCGCGGGCCTGACCATGGTGGCCCCGCACGAGGCGCGCGTCCTCCAGTTCCTCGGCGCCTACGTGGGCACGGTGCGCGAGCCCGGCCTCCGCTTCGTCAATCCGATCACCACCCGCAGCAAGGTGAGCACCCGCATCCGCAACCACGAGACGAAGGTGTCGAAGGTGAACGACGCCGACGGCAACCCGATCGAGATCGCCGCGGTGGTGGTGTGGCAGGTCGAGGACACCGCCCGCGCCGTGTTCGAGGTCGACGACTTCGTGCAGTACGTGACGGTGCAGGCCGAGACCGCCGTGCGGCACATCGCCACCAGTTACCCCTACGACGCACGGGAGGACGGCAAGGTCTCGCTGCGCGACAGCGCCGAAGAGGTCACGGAGATGCTCTCGCGCGAGGTCGCCAACCGGGTCGTGGCGGCCGGCGTGCGGATCGTGGAGACCCGCATCACCCACCTGGCGTACGCCAACGAGATCGCCCACGCCATGCTGCAACGGCAACAGGCCGGCGCCGTCATCGCCGCACGGAAGCTGATCGTGGAAGGCGCCGTCGGCATGGTCGAAATGGCGCTGGAACGCCTCGAGCAACGCAGCGTCGTCGACCTCGACGAGGAACGCCGCGCCGCGATGGTCAGCAACCTCCTGGTGGTGCTGTGCAGCACGCACGGCACGCAACCCGTCGTCAATACCGGCAGCCTCTACACCTGAGCCTCCACCCGCCGAGGAGGACCCGTTGACGGCGAAGCCGCGCAAGCCCGTCCTGCTCAGGCTGGACCCGAAGGTCCACGACGCCGTGGCCCGCAGGGCGGCCGACGACCTGCGCAGCACCAACGCTCAGATCGAGTTCCTGCTGCGCCGCGCGCTCGCCCAGGCAGGTCGGTTGCCCCACGACGTCGGTGGCCTTCCCAAGCGCGGCAGACCCCCCAAGGAGGCGCACGGCGATCGCGATGCCACGCCGACGCGTGACGCCGAAGAGGAGACCCCATGACCATCCGTACGAGCCATCCCATCCTGCAGCGCCTGATCGTCCCGGCGCTCGCTCTTTTGATCGCGGCCGCCAGCGCGCAGGCCGACCCCCTCGGGAACTGGCGCGGCGCCATCGGTCCCGGCAGCCTCGACCTCGAGATCCGCGTCACCCTCGCTGCCGACGAGGACCGGACCGGCCTGACCGGCACCATCGACATTCCCGCCCAGGGCCTGATCGGGTATCCGCTCGCCGACGTCGTCCTGAACGGCAGCGACGTCGCGTTCGTCATGCCCGACGTGCCCGGCGGCCCCACCTTCGACGGCGTGATCGAGGGCGACCGCATCGACGGCACCTTCGTCCAGAGCGGCCAGGCGCTACCGTTCTTCCTCGAGCGCGACACCGACGCTGGGGCCCTGCGTCCGCAGGAGCCGCTCCCCCCATTCCCGTACGACCAAGAGGAGGTGACCTTCGCCAGCGGCGACGTGACCCTGGCCGGTACCCTGACGCTCCCGTCCGGCGACGGGCGCGTGCCCGCGCTTCTGCTCGTCACGGGAAGCGGCCCGCAGGACCGGAACGAGGAGATCGTCGGCCACAAGCCGTTCCTGGTGATCGCCGATCACCTGACGCGCGCCGGCTACGCTGTCCTGCGCGTCGACGACCGCGGCGTGGGCGGCAGCAGCGGGGACGACGGAGCGGCCGGCTACGACGAGCTCCTCGGCGACGTGCTCGCCGGCGTCGCCTACCTTCGCGATCACCCCCGCGTCGACGCCGAGCGGGTAGGCCTGCTCGGGCACAGCCAGGGCGGCTACCTGGCCCCGGCCGCCGCGGTCGAGGCGGACGGCGCGGTCGCCTTCGCGGTGCTGCTGGCGGGTCCCGCGGTGGACGGATCCTCCGTGCTGGTCCTGCAGAACCGGCGCATCATCGAGCTCGCCATGCGCGCAGCCGATCCGGGCGTGGAAGACGAGGAGATCGAGGCCGCCATCGCCAGCCAGATCGCGTTCCTGGACGATCTCTTCCCACTGCTGGACGCCGAGGACTACGACGGTGCACGCGCGCTGGTGCGCGAACGCGTCGAGTCCGAACTCGGCAGCCTGCCTGCCGAGCAGCGCCCCGACGAGGCCACCGTGGCCGAGATCATCGCTGCCAACCAGGTAGGGGTGACCGCCCCGTCGTTCCGAGCGTTCCTGCTCTTCGATCCGCAACCGTACCTGCGCCAGCTCACCGTTCCCACGCTGGCGTTGTTCGGGAGCCTCGACACGCAGGTGATCGCCGAGCAGAACGAGGGCCCCATGCGCGAGGCGCTCGCGGCCGCCGGCAACCCCGACGCCACCGTGATCACGTTTTCCGGCCTGAATCACCTGATGCAGCCAGCGACCACGGGCAGCCCCGACGAGTACGGCGCGATCGACGTGACCATCGACCCCGTCGTGCTCGAGACGATCGGTACCTGGTTGCAGGAGCGGTTCCCGGTGCGGTGAGTGGGGCCACGGCCAGCGGCTGATTCCGTGCGCTACCGTGTCGCCCGACCACGAGCGAGCGAGGAGCGTGACCATGGCATGGACCACGCACGACATTCCCGATCAGACCGGCAGAGTGGCCGTCGTGACCGGCGGCAACGGTGGCCTCGGTCTGGAGACGGTACGCGAGCTGGCGCGGAAGGGAGCCCACGTCGTGATCGGCGCTCGGAACCTGGACAAGGCCGCCGAGGCCGAAGCCGACGTGCGCGCTGAGATTCCCGACGCGTCGCTCGAGGTCCAGCAGCTGGACCTCGGCGCGCTCGCGTCGGTCCGCGCCTTCGCGAGCCGCGTGCTCGACGCGCACCGTGCGATCGATCTGCTCTACAACAACGCCGGCATCATGGCCACGCCGGAGCGCACCACGGAGGACGGCTTCGAGGCCCAGTTTGGCGTCGATCACCTCGGCCACTTCGAGCTGACGCGCCTGCTGCTGCCTGCCCTGCACCGAGCGGGACCCGCACGGGTGGTGACGACGACCTCGACCGCCCGCTTCACCGCCGGCCCGTACGACCTGAGCGATCCGCACCACCGCAGCCGCCGCTACGACCCGTGGGAGGCGTACGGCTACGCGAAGCTCGCCAACCTCCAGTTCACGCTCGAACTCGACCGGCGCCTGCGAGCGGCGGGCTCTCGCGTCGCCGCGCTCGCCGCTGACCCCGGCTTCAGTCATACCGACCTGCAGCAGACCACCGCCAAGGAGCTTCCGGGTGCGTCGCTGCGTTGGGCTGCTACCCTGGTCCGGTGGACGGGGCAGTCGCCG
>JBBDSD010000357.1:0-3693 GCA_040905065.1 Trueperaceae bacterium
CACTGCCGCCGGGCGCGCGCAACCTGGTGACCCCGCAGGGGCTCGCCGCGCTTCGTGACGAGCTGGCCCACATGGACCGCGACGAAGCGGACCTGCTGGACGGCGATCCGCAGCGCCCCGACCGCGCCCGACGCCTGGCGGTGCTGCGCGAACGGCGCACGGCGCTGGAGGACCGCCTGGCCAGCGCCGAGCCGGTCCTACCACCAGATCCGCCCGACGGCCGGATCCGCGTCGGGTCGGCCGTGACGGTCGAGCGCGACGGCGAGCCGGTCCGCTTCCGCATCACCGGCGTCGACGAGGCCGACCCGCTGGAGGGCACGATCGCGCACACGGCGCCGCTGGCGCAGGCGGTGCTGGACCTCGCGGAGGGCG
Source organism: Trueperaceae bacterium (assembly GCA_040905065.1). Classification (GTDB taxonomy): domain Bacteria; phylum Deinococcota; class Deinococci; order Deinococcales; family Trueperaceae; genus SLSQ01. Next base: position 373 of record JBBDSD010000357.1, read on the forward strand.
ACGACGCGGAGGCGCGGATCGACGGACGACCGGTCCGCCTCCGCATCGTTCGCGTCGGCACCGACGCCGCCTGACCGGGAGCGGTCCTTCCGCCCACCTGGGCTGCTCGGTCAGGCGCCGATCCCGACCAGCGGATCGTCCACGCCGATCGCCAGACTCTCGACCGCGAACAGCACCACGCCGTCCTGCGGCGACGTGGCCCGCTGCAGCACGGCGCCGTGCAGGTCGTGGACCGTGCCGACCTCCTGACCGGCGCGGACCTCGTCACCACCCGTCACGGTCGGGCGCCACAATCCGCGGTGCTCGGAACGGAGCCAGGCAAAGGTCGACAGGCGCCGGACCGGCCGCGGCTCCGGCGTGCCGGCGAGCGACCCGAGGTGCTGCAGGGCGCGCTGCACGCCGCCCGTCAGTCGCTCGACCTCGTGGTCCGGCCAGCGCCCCAGGCCGCTCGCTTCGGCGAGCACGGCCGGCACGCCCAGCGACGTCGCCGCGGCGTAGGTCATGCCGGTCCCGCCGCTCTCGACCAGCAGCGGCAGGCCGAACGCTTCGGCCAGCTCCAGCGATGGCGCGTGCCCGGCAGCAGTGATCGAGAACGGCGTGAGCGACTCGATCATGTCGCCCCCGTGCAAATCGATGAGCGCGTCGGCCCGGGCGAAGAAGGTGCCCGTGAGCCAGTGCGCCAGGCGCTCCGCGAACGTGCCGCCGGCGCAACCGGGGAACGAACGGTTCAGGTTCTTGCCGTCCAGCGGGTTGACGTAGATCGAGCGCGCGAAGAAGGCGGGCGGGTTCACGATCGGCAGCACGATCAGCGTGCCGCGCAGCTCGCTGGGATCGGTCCGCGCCATCCGCGACGCGGCTTCGATCGAAGCGTACTCGGCCCCGTGCACGCCGGCCGTGACCAGCACGGTCGGACCGTCCTGCGCGCCGCGGATCACGGTGCACGGCACCTCGACCGGCGCGCCCAGATCGGGCGTCAGGGTGAGCGCGTGCGCGCGAGCGGGTTCGAGAGCGTCGATGTCGACGTGATGCACGGGGGAAACCTCCAAGGCGGGCAGCGTTCCGGGAGAAGGGCAGGGGCGCCGTGCAGGCTATCCTGGATCGTGCGTGCCCGACGGCGTGGGCTTCGGACGGCCGCCGCGCGGCGCACGGCATGCGACCACGCGCCGGACCGCCTGCGGCCACCGGGGATCGGGACACACGTCCCAAACCCCGACCTCGACGCCGCCGTATGGTCGACGCATGTCGACGATGCCCCTCGCCCCACCTCTCCCCCCTACCGTTCCCACCATCGTGCAAGGCGGCATGGGCGTCGCCGTGTCCGGCTGGCGCCTCGCCGCCGCCGTAGCGCGCGCCGGACAACTGGGCGTCGTGTCCGGCACCGCCCTGGACACCGTCCTGGTGCGCCGCTTGCAGGGCGGCGACCCGGGCGGCGCCGTGCAGCGCGCCCTGCGCACGTTCCCCGACCAGGACCTGGTCGCCTCGGTCCTCGAGCGCTTCCATCTGCCGGAGGGGCGGCCCACGGACCGGCCGTACCGGCGCCTGCCGCTGCCAACGGAACGCGCGAACCGCGACGCCGACGCCGTCACCATGCTCGGTGCCTACGTCGAGGTGGCCCTCGCGAAGGCGGGCCACGCCGGCGCGGTCGGCGTGAACCTGCTGGCGAAGTTGCAACGACCCACCCTGGCGACGCTGTACGGATCGATGCTGGCCGGCGTGGATTGGGTGCTGATGGGGGCCGGCATTCCGCAGGCGATTCCGGGCGCGCTGGACCGCCTCGCGGAGCACCGCGCCGCGTCGATCCCGTTGGACGTGGCGGGGGCCGATCGCTCTGCACCTCGCGCCGCGCTGGAGTTCGATCCGGCCGACCACGGCGCGGACGGACGCCCCGCCCTGAAGCGACCTGCGTTCGTCCCGATCGTGGCGTCCGACGCGCTGGCCACCATGCTCATGAAGCGCGCCAACGGCTCGATCGAAGGGTTCGTGATCGAGGGACCGACCGCCGGCGGGCACAACGCCCCGCCGCGCGGGCCGCAACGCCTGGACGACGACGGCCAGCCGATCTACGGCGACCGCGACGTGGTGCGCCTGGAAGCGATCCGTGCGTTGGGCGTGCCGTTCTGGCTGGCGGGCGGCGCCGGGACGCCCGAGGGCGTGCGCGACGCCCAGGCCCTCGGCGCCAACGGCGTGCAGGTGGGGACCCTGTTCGCCTACTGCGACGAGTCCGGCCTTCGCGACGACCTGAAGCGCACGGTGATCGACCGCGTCCGGAACGGGGACGTCCGGGTGCGGACCGACCCCCGCGCCTCGCCTACCGGATTCCCGTTCAAGGTCGCCGAGCTGCCCGGCACCGTCGCCGATCCCGACGTGCGCGAGGGGCGCCGCCGCGTCTGCGACCTGGGGTACCTGCGCGAAGCGGCCCACGGTCCCAATGGGCGCATCGTGTTCCGCTGTCCGGCCGAACCGGTCGAGGCGTACGTCGCCAAGGGTGGCAAGCGGGAGGACACGATCGGGCGCGCCTGCCTCTGCAACGGCCTCACCGCCAGCGTGGGCATGGCGCAACGCCAGAAGGACGGCACGACCGAGGCTCCCCTCGTCACCAGCGGCGACGCGCTCGCGGACGTCGCGCGCCTGCTGCCCGAGGGTCGCGACCGCTACGCCGCCGCCGACGTGATCGCGTTCCTGACGGGCCCTGCGTCGGCCTGACCCCGTAGGCGCGGACCCGCGCGTACCCCCTCCCGACGCCGTCCACCAACAAGCCCATGACCATCGGCACGGTTGCGACGCGACCGCCGTCGCCGCTACGGTGCCGGCATGCGACCTTTCGCACGCTCCGACGCCCATCGGCCCCTCTCCCTCTCCCTCCGTGCCGTCCTGGCGGCCGCGCTGCTGCTCGCGCTGGCCACCGTCGCGACCGCGCAGTCCGACGCGGACGCACTGCTCCGCAGCGCCGCGGACCGGCACGCGGCCGAGCACCTTGCCGACACGCCCGGCTACCGATCCGAGGCGACCGTCACCCTGTTCGGCCCCAACGAGCAGCCGGTGGCCGAGGTGCGCCAGGTCACCTTGCTGGATCTGTCCGGTGCCCAGCCCCGCTTCCGCGAGGAGCTCCGGATGGGCGACGCACTGGCGTCCGTGACGCAGGCTGACGCGGACGACGCCTGGACCTGGACGCCTGACACCGGCGCCATCCAGCTTCCCCCGGCCCAGAACGCCGAGCTGCGCGACAGCCTGAAGCGCGGCCTGTTGGGCCTGCGCTACGGAGCGGACGCGATCGCGGCCGAATCGGTGGACGGCGAGCCGTTCGCCGATCTGGACGCCTTC
>JBBDSD010000358.1:0-3674 GCA_040905065.1 Trueperaceae bacterium
GGGACCGTCGGCCGGCACGGTCGCGCACAGCGGTACGCCGTACACGTCGGGCGTGCCGAACACGTACCCGGCGTCGTGCGGCGTGAGGGCTTGCAGGTCCAGCGGGTAGCCGCCGACCGCCACGTCCAGCGGACCCGTGCGGTTGTCCAGCAGGTGGTCGGCGTCCAGCACGCACACCGCGTGCAGGTGTCGCGTCTCGCGCACGTACAGCCGCTCGGCCACCGCGCCCACGCGCGCCCCCGCGAAGCCGGGGAGGCGCGTCCGAAGCCAGGCCACCATGTCGTGCGCTTCGACCTCGGCCCGCGCTCGCGCGTCGGCGCGATTCTGTTCGTTGGTCCAGTCCACGCCGTGGATCAGCAGGGCGTTCACCCACACGCCGCCGGCGTCGTCACGCCCCAGGTTCAGTCCCCGCAGGCGGATGCCGTTTTGCTGCGACGCGTACGAGGCGGGCACGCCCCCGAAGTGTCCCCACGCGACGGCGTCGTCCACCGTGGCCCACGCTCGGCCCCGCTCGCGCGCCGCCGCCTGCAGGGCCGACCAATCGAGACCGTCGATGCGGAACATCAACGTGTCCGCCATGCGCAACGCCGCGCCGTACCGCTCGAAACCGACGTCCGCGCTGGCGCCGGCCTCCACCGCGAAGCGGAGATCCTGATCGCCGTCGACGACCTGATCGGCACGCGCGTGACCGGTGCTCCACACTGCGCCGCGGACGCCGCCGTCCGCGACCTCGATGCGCAGGTCGTGCACGCCGGTCCGCACCTCGACGCCCGCCTCGTGCAGCATCTGGGCGAACGTCCTCTCGGCCCGGTCCGGATCGAACGCGTTGGCGCCACCGACCCGCCGCCACCAGCGCCGGAACAGTCCCTCCTGGAAGTTCACCGGCGAGGTCCGCACGTCCAGCACGTTCATCGCTCCGAGGGTGAAGAGGCCACCCAACCGCTGGTCGGGCGTCGCGAGAAGCGTTCGCGCCCCCGTCTCGGCCGCGGCGATGGCGGCCGCGACCGCTTCCGGCTCGCTGCCGAGCACGATCACGTCGAACCGGTCACAGGCCACCGGACGCGCTCCGTCGGCGGGGGCCTGCGCCCCGGCGACGCCCAGGGCGATCGCGATCCACGTGATCACGCACCGCACGATCGCGCCCCGCGTCCAGGCCGTACGGGGGATGGTTCCGACGACGACGTCGCTCACGCGGCACGCTCCAGTAGCAAGCGCCGGCATCCGGCCGCCACGTCGGTCGCGGCATGCGGTCGACCGAGCCGCAGGGCGGCGTCGCGCATCGCGGCGCGACGATCGGGGTCGCCCAGCAGGCGTCGGATCTTGTGCCCGAAGGTCGACAGCGGATCGATCCGCACGCCGGCCCCGTGTTCCAGCAGGTAGTTCGCGTTCGCTTCCTCTTGCAGCGGGTACGGCTGCACCACAGCGAACGGCGTGCCCGACGCCAACGCCTCGCTGACGGTGAGGCCGCCCGGCTTGCCGGCCACCAGGTCGGCCGCCGCCATCAGCTGCGGCACGTCGTGCGTGTAGCCGACCGGGTGGATGCGGGTCGGGCCGTCGGCGCGCTCGGCCGCGTCCGCCGTCGCCTCCAACAGATCCGGCGTACGGCCGCACACCACCACCGCGTCCAGCGGCCACCGGAGGGTCTCGAGTTCGCCCAAGAGCGTGGTCAGGGTGCGCCGGTCCATTCCGCCGGCCATGAGCAGCAGCACGTCCCGCTCGGAGCCGATCGCGTAGCGGCGACGTGCCGCCGCGGGATCGGCCCGCTCGGCGTAGGCGCGGTCGATCGGGATGCCGGTGACCTCGACGCGGTCCTCGTCGACGCCGTGAGCACGCAGGTGCACCGCCACCTCCTCGGCGGCCACGAAGTAGCGCAGGACGTGCGGCTGCAGCCAGAGGGCGTGCGCTCCGTAGTCGGTCACCACCACCGCCTGCGGCACCGACGCGCGAAGCGGCAGCGTCGACACGATCTCGGGAGGCAGGAAATGCGTGTGGACCAGGAGGTCGGGCCGAAAGTCGCGCAGCACGGCGGGCAACTGGTACGACACCAAGCGCGTGAGCCGAGCGCGCACGCGTCGCGCACGGGTCGGCAACTCGCTGGGGTGGCGGTCCATCCGCTTGCCCAACCAGTCGATGAGGTCGGGCGCGGTCCGGATCAGATCGAAGTAGGTGCGCCTGTACATCGCCCGAAACGGGGCGGAGGTGTAGTCCAGCAGATCGACGTGCAGGCACGGATCTCCGTGCTCGCCGAAGGCAGCTTCCAGCGCGCGCCCTGCGGCTACGTGACCGGCACCGATCGAGGCGGACAGAACGAGGACGCGACCGCGGCGAGACACGCGAACGAGTCTATCAGGCGCCTCGCGGAGGCCCACGTCGGCACGATCCTCACGCCTTCGGTGCTATCGTCGGGCCGATGCGACGTACGTTTTGGACCACCTTGACGCTCTTCGGCCTTCTCGCCGCCTGCGCGCCCGACGGCACGCGCGACCTGCACGAGGTCGTGCTCGCCTCCGAGGACGGAGTCGAGCGGTACCGCTACGCCTACGGGAGCTCCGACCTCCTTCCGCTTCCCGGCGGCCAGGACCTCGCGCTCGGCCCGCGCGTCGGCGAGGCCGCGACCGAGACTCCGTTCGCGGTAGCCGGCGCCCGCACCGTCGCGGACGGCGAGCCGTTCGTGCGGGACCGGTATGGCGCCAACGTGGCGCTCCCGCTTCGGGTGTCGCGCATTCCGCTCACCACCGACCTGCGTCTGGTGCTGCAGGAACCGGTCGATCGCAGTTGGTACTTCGACGGCGATCGCTGGTTCGAGCTTCCTCGCGAGCTGACCGCGCCGCGCACCGTGGACGTCGTGCCCAGACCCGCCGCCACGCCGTTTCGCGGTGCGGCTTCGCTCACCCCGGCCGAGGCGGACGCCCTGGCCGGCGGGCTGGCCTCCGACGGCGAAGCGAAGGTGGTGTCGTGGCGCCGTCCGCAGGAGGCGTCGGAACCAGAGGACGTGGCCGCGTTCGCGGACGACGAGGCCGACGACCGGCCCGCCTGGGCACCGCACCCGCCCGACGGGGTGGACGCGTATCGGCACAGCCTCTTCTACGTGCAGAGGGGCGTTCAGGTCGACGCGTCCGCCTACCGCCCCCCGGAGCGCGAGTCGATCCACGAGGTCGTGGCCAGCGGTTCGCAAGGGGCGACGCCCGAGCGGGATCGCTTCGTGCTGCTCCGCAGCGAGAGCGATCTGCGGACCTTCTGGAACCAGGTCCACGCCGGAGGGTTCGCGGACGCCCCCGAACTCCCCGAGGCGCGATTCGGCCGCGAGACCCTGCTCGGCGTGCGCCTGGCGCAACGTCCCACCGGCGGGTACGGCATCGACGTCTCCCGGGTCACGCGCGAGGACGACGAGCTGTTCGTAGACCTGCGCCTGACCGAACCGGCCGAAGACGCGATCGTCACGCAGGCCCTCACCGCGCCGTGGATGCTGATCCGGGTGCTGGGCAGCGACGCGACCGTGGCCTGGTTCCGCGATCCCGAGGCCGGCACCCTGTTCGCCGTGGCGCGCACCGACTGAGGGGCAGCGCATCCGCAGGCTTCCGGTTCGCTCGCTTTTGATCATTGCGCTTTCGTTGGCCGTCCTGGTAGCGGCCGCATGCGCTCCCGTGCCGGATGGCGGCACGGAGGGGACGCCC
>JBBDSD010000359.1:0-649 GCA_040905065.1 Trueperaceae bacterium
GAACGTCCCGATCGCCACGATCGGTCCGGAGGCGTCCAACCGGTCCGGCGCGTCGACGATCGTCACGGCACGATGCCCCGCGCCGCCAGCAGGTGCCGCAGGCCGACGACGGTGACGGCGCTGGTCGCCAGGCGGCCGTCCGCCACCTCGCGCCAGACCTGCAACGGATCGCGCCAGGCGACGGTGAGCTCCTCATTCGGATCGGGCGTGCCGCGGCACGGCGTCAGGTCGCGGGCCTCGAACAGGTGCACCAGCTCGTCGGTGAAGCCGGGACTGACGTACATGCGGGTCAGGGGCGTCAGGGTGGCGCACAGGTCGGCCTCTTCGCGCAGTTCGCGCTCGGCCGCCTGGACCGGGGTCTCGCCCGGATCGATCAGGCCGGCGGGCAGCTCCCAGGTGTCGGCGTCCACGGCAGGACGCGGTTGCACGATGCCCAGCACGTGGCCGTCGCCGCGCGTCGCCAGGACCGACACCGCCGGCGCGTGGCGCACCACCTCGTAGTAGTCGTCCAGTCGCTCCAAGGCGACCACGTTGCCGGTCCAGATCGTCTCTCGTTTCACGGGCGGTCCTCCTCGCGCGGGTTTCGGTGCGGTCCACGGCGTCCCGTCGGCGCCCCGTCGGAACCGAGCGCGGGCCGGCCCGAAGGCCG
>JBBDSD010000359.1:659-3657 GCA_040905065.1 Trueperaceae bacterium
CCGCCCCCCCCCCCGCCTCGAGCGCCGGTGCGGAAGCGCCGGCCGTGGCCGGCGCTGCTCAGTTGTCCCCTTCGGGGTTGTAGCGCAGGAAGGCGGGGATGTCGTAGTTGGACGGGTCGTAGGCGCGATCGCCGGCCCCGTGCGGGCGGAGCTGCGACGGGCGCAGCACCTTCATCTGATCCGGCTGATCGAAGCCGGCGGCCAGCACGGTGACCCGCACCTCGTCGGCGGCGTCATCGTCGTAGGTGATGCCGAACAGTACGTTCGGCTCGTCCACTTCGGTGGCGCCGCTGATCTTCTCGACGATCTCGTGCGCATCGAACAGGGTCAGTTCGCGCGAGCCGGTCACGTTGATCAACAGGCTGCGGGCGCCCTCGATGCCGCGCGACAGCAGCGGGCTCTGGGTGGCGCTGTTGGCGGCCTCTTCGGCCAAGTTCTCGCCGCGGCCAGCGCCGATCCCCATCAGCACCGTGCCGGCGCCGGTCAGGAGCGCCTTGACGTCGGCGAAGTCGACGTTGATCTCGCCCGGCACGTTGATCACGTCGCTGATGCCACGCACGCCGTGGTACAGCACCCGGTCGGCCACGCGGAAGGCGTCGGCCATGCGGGTCTTGCGGTCCAGGCTGCTGAGCAGGCGCTGGTTCTCGACCACGATCAGGGCGTCGACCTTGTCCTCGAGCTTGCGCAGGCCCTCGTCCGACTGCCGGCCCCGCTTCGGCCCCTCGAACTGGAACGGGCTGGTCACCACGGCGATGGTGAGCGCCCCGATCTCGCGGGCCACCTCGGCCACCACGGGTGCGCTGCCGGTCCCGGTACCGCCGCCCATGCCCGCGGTGAGGAACACCAGGTCGCTGCCGCGCAGCACTTCGCCGATCCGATCGCGATCCTCGAGCGCCGCCTGTTCGCCCACCTCCGGGTTCGCGCCGGCGCCCAAGCCCTTGGTGAGGTGATCGCCCATCTGGATGCGCGTGTCGGCCAGGCTGGTGGCGAGCACCTGCGCGTCGGTGTTGGCGGCGATGAACTCGACGCCCATCAGGCCGGTCTCGATCATGCGGTTGACGGCGTTGTTGCCGCCCCCTCCGAGGCCGATGACGCGGATGACGGCGTTGTCGTTAGTATGCATGGGTGCCTCCTGGCCGGAATCCGGCGGGTCGAGCGGGACGTTCAGAAGAAGTCCCGGAAGATGCCGCGCAGCTTCTTGAGGACGACCGGGCCGTCCTCGCCGCGGGCGTGAGGGCGGGCGCGACCGGTCGACGGCGCGGGCGCATGCAGCATGCCGTAGCGCACCAGGCCCAAGGCGGTGGCGTGCGTGGGACTGGACACCACGTCGGTGAGGCCGGATACGCCGTCGGGCGTGCCGATGCGGACCGGCAGGCGGAACCGTTCCGCGGCGAGCTGCTCGACCCCGGGCATCAGGCTGGTGCCACCGGTGACGATGACGTTCCCGGCGTTCAGTTCGAGCGCGCCCACGCCCTGCTCGACCTCGCGCTTGACCAGGTCGAAGATCTCCATCAGGCGCGGCCGGATCACCTGCGCCAGCTCGAACGTCGAGATGCTGGCGGTGTAGCTGGGGTTCGCGACCTCGAGCACCACGTCGCGGTCGGCCAGATCGGGCTGCGCCACGCCGTGCCGGCGCTTGACGCGCTCGGCCTCGTCCGGCGGGATACGCAGGAGCTGGCTGATGTCCTGGGTGACGTGGTCGCCGCCCAGCGGCACCACTGCGGAGTGCGCCAGCACGCCGCGGCGGAAGACGCCCACGTCGGTGGTGCCGCCGCCCACGTCGATCAGCAGCGTGGTCAGGTCGCGCTCGCCTTCGCCCAGCACCGCCAGGCCGGAGGCGAGCCCCTGCACCACCATGCCGTCGACGGCGATGCCGGCGTCCTCGGCGCAGCGCCGCAGGTTCGCGAGCGGACCTTGCGACCCGGCGATGATGTGCACGTCCACTTCGAGCCGCACGCCGGACATGCCGACCGGGTCCTTGATGCCGTCGTTGCCGTCGACCACGTACTCCTGTGGGAGCACGTGGAGGACCTCCATATGGCTCTCGAGCGGAACGGCGCGGGCGCTCTCGATGGTGCGGTCCAGGTCGGCGCGCGTGACCTCCTGGCCCCGCCGAATCGCAGCCATGCCGTGACTGGTGAACGCCTTGAGGTGGCTTCCGGCCACGCCCAGCCAGGCCGACTCGACCTCGACGCCCGCCACGCGCTGGGCGGACGCCACCGACTGCCGCACGGAAGCGATGGTGCGCTCCAGGTTCACGACCACGCCCTTGCGCAAGCCGTCGCTGGGGACGGTGCCTTCGCCGATCACGTCGAGGACGCCGTCGCCCGCGACCTCGCCGATCACGGTGCAGATTTTGGTCGTCCCGATGTCGAGACCGACGATGATGCGTTCGTCACTCATGTGCCTTGCTCACTCCCCACGGGTAGACGGCGATGCGTCCTCCTCGGTGGCTTTCCACGGCGGCCCACTGGCGCTGGAGCGCCGCCAGATCGGGCGTGAAGACGGTTCCGTCCGGCAGGGCGATCTCGAAGCCTTCCGGCGCGTACTCTATCACCAACGGACCTCGGTCCCGCAGCACCTCGAGCAGGTCCATCGCCTCGTCGGTCCGGTCGCGTCCCCAGCCCCGCACGATCGGCAGGGACGCCATCACCGGCTCCGGTACGTTCGGCAGCACCGTGCCGTCCCAGGCCCACGCCACCGCGTCCGCTTCGCCCGAAGCGCGGGCGGCCGGCTCGCGCTCCCAGACGGTCAGCACCACCGTGTCCGGCCAGTGGCGGATCACCCGGGCGCGCCGCACCCACGGATCCATGTTCAGCCCCGCCACGCGCCAGCGCGTGATCCACAGGAGCGGGTCGCCCGGCGCGACGCGCGCCACGCGCAGGAGCGACGCCCGGTCGTGATGCTGGGCGCCGACCACCTCGATCCGCTCGACCGTGGGCACGAAGCGCGACACGGCCACCAGCGCCAAGCTCGCCAGCAACGACGCGGCCAGCAA
>JBBDSD010000360.1:0-21509 GCA_040905065.1 Trueperaceae bacterium
CGCTCCGCACGGCCGTCACCTACATGGACCTCGGTCGCGTCGCGATGAACAACGCCTGCCTCGCCTGCAACACCGGCCAGATGCGCCGGGACGAAGCGATCGAGCTGATGGTCGAGCACTTCGTGCTCCGCGACGATGCCGCCCGGGCGTACGACTTCTTCACCGACGACCTGGCGCGCACCAACTACGCCCAGTACTACTACGGCCGGCGCATCGTCCGCCTCGGCTTCGAGCGGTTCGAAGGCACGGCGGAGGGCCGCGAGACGTTCTTCGACCTCCTCTACCGCACGCCGCACAGCACCCGCACCTTCATCGACGCCGTCGCCGAGAAGAGCGGCGCGCCGTTCGATCCGTTCCGGTTCGACGCGTGAGCCCGACCTGGTTCGGACGCGTCCCACGAAAGGGCGTCTCGGCATGAGCATCGATCGCGACTTCGTCGGCTACGGGCGCACCCCTCCGGTCTTCGACTGGCCGGGCGGACACCGCCTCGCCATCAACCTGGTCGTCAACTACGAAGAGGGCTCGGAGTACTCCTACGCGCACGGCGACGAGCGGCAGGAGAACAGCGGCGAGTGGGGCCCGAAGCCGTTCCCCGACGGGGTGCGGAACCTCGCCAACGAGTCGTTCTTCGAGTACGGCAGTCGCGTCGGGTTCTGGCGCCTGCTGGACCTGTTCGACCGGCACGGCGTCAAGGCGACGTTCGGCGTGTGCCCCGTCGCGCTGGAGAAGAACCCCGAGGCCGCCCCGGCGATCGTCCAGGCGGGCCACGAAGTGAACGCCCACGGCTACCGCTGGGAAGAACACTTCCGCATGGACCCCGACACCGAGCGGGAACGGATCCGCCTGGCGGTCGACGCGATCGAACGCCTGACCGGCGAGCGCCCGTACGGCTGGTACTGCCGCACCGCGCCCAGCGAGAACACGCGCCGCCTCTTGGTCGAGGAGGGCGGCTTCGTGTACGACTCGGACGCGTACAACGACGACCTGCCGTACTTCGTGCACGTAGGCGGCAGGCGGCATTTGGTGGTCCCCTACACCGGCGACGTCAACGACTCGCACATCTGGCTGTCCAACGGGTACGAGACCGACTTCGTCACCTACCTGAAGAACAGCTTCGACGTGCTGTACGAAGAGAGCCGCCGCTTTCCGCGCATGATGTCGGTCGGTCTGCACATGCGCATGGCCGGCCGGCCGGGCCGGATCAAGGCGGTCGACGAATTCCTCCGCTACGCCCGCGAGCGCGAAGGCGTCTGGTTCGCCACCCGCCTCGAGATCGCCCGCGCATTCACGGACGCCATGGACGGACGGGCGTGAGCGCGGCCCCCCGCAGCGACGAGGCCCTGACCGGTCAGGTGACCCTGGTCACCGGCGCCGGCCGGGGCCTGGGACGTGGCGCCGCGGTGGGGCTCGCGCGTCGCGGCGCGACCGTGATCGCGGCCGCGCGCACGGCCAGCGAGCTGGACCGGACAGCGGCCCTGGCCCCGTCCGGGCGCGTGATCCCGGTGCTGGTCGACCTCGCGGACCCTGCCGCCGTCGACGCTCTGGTCGACCGGACGACGGCCGACCACGGCGACGTCGACGTGTTGATCAACAACGCCGCCATGCTCCCGTTCGAACCGTTCGAGCGGACCACGCCCGACCTGTGGGCGCGCGTGATGCAGGTCAACTTGCACGCCGCCTACCAGCTCGCCTGGCGGGTGTACCCCGCCATGATGGAGCGAAAGCGCGGCGTGATCAGCAACGTCTCGTCGGGAGCCGGCGTGCGCCCGTTCGTGCTGGAGACCGCCTACGTCGCGACCAAGTACGCGCTCGAGGGCTGGACCAAGTCGTTGGCGCTCGAAGCGCTCCCGCACGGCGTAGCGGTCACGCTGACCACGCCCGGCGCGCCGTCGAAGCCGACCTCGATGACGGAGGAGGCGTTCCTCGCCCTGGCGCCCACCGAACGCGACCGCTACGCCGACGACCTGGACGTCGCGGAGGCGTTCGGTTGGCTGGGCGGACGGACCGACACGATCGTCAACGGGCGGCGCTTCGATCTGCACGGACTGGGCGCGCTGGTGCGGGAGCGCGGGTTCGATCTGAGCGCCCACGAGGCGCTTCAGCGAACCCAGCGATCCAGCTGACACCGCTGGCGACCGGGAGCTACCCGGTCGTGACGGCGGCGCGTACCGTTCCCGCTCGTTCGCTCTTCGCTTCGATCGACGCCTGCACGCCCGCGGGTGCGCGCACGACCCAGCGGACCGGCACGGCGTTCGCGTTCCACTCCGGTCCCCACGGCGACCACGGAAAGCGGCGTTCGTTGCGGCCGGCCAGGTGGCCGATCTCGACCTCGGCGTCGCCGACCACGTCGCCCCCCTCGACGGCGATCGACGCGCGCACCGGGACGGCCACGTCCCGTTCGCGCGCGACGTCCGTGAGGTTCGTGGGCAGGTACCCCAGGTTGGCGACGGTTGCCCGGACCTCGTGCACTCCGTCGCCCAGCGCTCGCGTCGCCACGTCGTCCAGTACGATGCGCGGAGCCGCCAACGCGTGCCGCACGCAGAAGCGGACGTTGTCATGGCACAGGTTCGGTAGCAGCGCGGGCGGCGGGTTGCGGTAGCTCCAGATGTACACCATGCCGCCGATCTCGACCGGACCCAGTTCGGGATGGTCGAACGGCGTCCAGTCGCGCCACCCCATCTCGCCGACGTGCTCCAGAACCCACGCGAACACCTTCGCTTGGGTCTCCTCGTCGCGCGGGTGCAGGTTGTAGTACGCCGTCTTCTCGACCCCCGCCTCGGTCTCGAGATCCCATACCTCGGTGCCGAACGACACGATCCCCATCTGTTCGTACGTCCAGTCCATCAGTCCGCCCTGACGCGGCTTGGACTTGTCGGGCGTGAACTCCTCGTAGATGCTGACGGTCGGGTAGCCGGTGATGCGTTCGCCCACGGCGCCGATGTCCTCGTACAGGGCTAGGTCGCGCGGCGGCATGGTCGTGTCGGGCTGCGTCATCGAGGGCCGCAGGATGATGCCGCCGTGCGTGTGGTAGGCGTTCATGCCGGCGATGTTCGGTCGGTCCAGGATGAAGCGGGCCACGGCGCGACTCTCCGGCTCCGACAGCGCGGTCTCGAACGCGCCGTACTCGGTGTTGGACCAGTTGGCCGGGAAGTTTCGGTTCAGGTTCCCGTCCTGCGGCTTCTCGAGGACCACGTGCACGCCGTCGTAGTCCCGGATCCGGCCTTCGGGGTAGACGCGGTAGTAGTCGCCGCCCTCCTCGCCCGGTTCGCGCTGCACCATCAGGCGAGGATCGTGCTCGCTCCTCTTCCACTCGCCCTTCGGGTCCGGAACCCGCATGGTGGTGATGAACCCGTCGCCGTCCAAGTCTTCGGGCACCAGGCCGCTGTCGCGCTCCTCGCCTGGCAGGTAGCGGCCGTTGCCGCACCAGGGCACGTACGGCGGCTGCAGAGAGAACTCGGCGCCATCGGGATTGATGCGCGGGAGCACGTACACCACCTGCTGATCCAATAGGCGCGTGACTTCGTCGTCGCTGCCGTACGCGTGCAGCAGGTGCCAGATCGCGTACAGGGCGACGGCGCTGGTGGCGTGCTCCTCGGCGTGGATCTGCGCGTCCAGGTAGAAGCCGGGCTTCTCATTCTCCGGACCGGTCTCGGGGTTGGTGAGCGTCACCGCCCAGATGTCGCGGCCGCGGTGGGTGGTGCCCAGGCTCTCGAGCGTCATGAACGTCGGGAACGCGTCCGCTAGGGCCCGTAGGTGCGCCGTCATGGCGTCGTAGTCGTGGTAGCGGTCCATCGGGACCTCGACGGTCGGTGGGGTCATGCGGGGGCCTCCAGGGGCAGGACGTACGGGGGCGCGGCGGTGGGGCGTCCGGTCACGTCGCGACGCGGCCGCCGTCGATCAGCAGGCCCACGCCGGTCGTGAAGGTCGAAAGGGGCGACGCCAGGTAGACCACCGTCCAAGCGACCTCGTCGGGGGTCGCCATGCGGCCCAGCGGCGTGGCGTCCGCCCAGCGGGCCCGGATCGCGTCGGGATCGTCAGCGTCCGTCAGGTTGCGTTCGTTCATCGCCGTGTCGATCACGCCGGGATTGATGGCATTGACGCGAATGCCGCGGCGGGCGTACTCGATGGCGAGCACGCGGGTGAGCGACATCACGGCGCCCTTCGAGGCGGCGTACGAGACGTTGCCGCCCACGTTGGCGAAGGCGCTGACGCTGCTGTTGTTCACGATGGTTCCGCCCCCGCGCTCCAGCAGGTGGGGGAGGGCGTGCTTGCAGACGTGGAAGGTGCCGGCCAGATTGACCTGCAGCACGCGGGCGAACAGCTCGGCGTCGACTTCGTGCGAGGGCGTGACGGGCTGTTCGATGCCGGCGTTGTTGAACACCACGTCCAGTCCTCCGAGCCGGTCCACGGTCGAGCGGACGGCCGCGGCGACCTGGTCCTCGTCGGCGACGTCGCAGGCCACGGCGATCGCCAGGCCGCCGTCCGCCTCGATCCGGTCCGCGACCGTCTCCGCGGCCGGCCCGTTCACGTCGACCACGGCGACGGAGGCGCCTTGGCGGGCGAACAGGCGCGCGGTGGCGCGTCCGATGCCGCTGCCGGCGCCGGTCACGATGGCGACCTTGCCTTCGAGCAGGCCGGTGACGCCGCTGAGGGCGTCGGGGTCGGGCGACGTGGCGCGTCCGCTCACCTCAGGCCAACCCGAGTTCGCGCAGCGCCTCGGCGGCGCCGTCGAGGTTCGTGAGCTTCATGCTGGCGTAGTTGGGGCTGAACACGACCCCCTCGCCGCCGGCGCGGTAGGTGGCCAGCACGCTGCGCTTGACGATGTCCGGGGTGCAGACCGCCTGGTCGGCGCGCTGCCGCGGCGCATCGACGCCGATGCCCATGTACACCTTCGCCTTGCCGTTCACGCCGCGAACCGCGTCGGCGCACTGTCCGTGCACGTACGTGTCCGGGTCCAGGCCCTCCTGTACGACGCTCTCCCAGGGGGCTTCGTCCAGGCCCAGGATCTTGTACATGATCGGCGTGAACTCTTCCGGGGTGAGGTCGCGCAGGATGCTCTTGTGCAGGTCCGACTGTTCGTTGTGGTAGATCAGGCCGGACTGGTGCTGGTAGGTGATCGGCTTCACCCAGTCGGCGTAGAGGGTCTGCTCCTCCCACGGCCACTGCGCCTTGCGGAACGGGTTGAAGTGGTTCCGGTTCCACACGTTGAGGCCGAAGGAGAGGTTCGGATCGCACCACTTCACCAGGCCGTACAGTTCGCGGTCCAGGTCCTTGTTCCGCTCCAGCCAATACCGTTCCCAGATCAGGATCTCGGGGTTGCGGAACAGCACGCGCAGGAACTCGATCAGGCTGCCGTCGACGAACGGTTCGCCGGCCCGGGCACGTTGGAAGTAGTCGTACACCTCACGGTAGGCGATCCGGACCCGTTCGACGTCGATGCCGCGCTCGGTCGCTTCGTGCCGGGCGGCAGCGCTGAAGTCGGTGGGGGCCTGTCCCGCAATCAACTGGTCCAGCGGGCTGCGCCGTTCGTTGCACCACATGACGCCGTCCAGGTCGTAGTTGCGGGCCTGATCCTCGATCATGCCGTGGATCCAGGCGCGGTAGTCGGGGTTGCTGGTGCTGGGCTCGCCGCCGATGCGACCGAAGAGGTCGACCTCCAGGCAGTGCGGGAGGTTCGGGATGGCGACGTTGTTCACGGAGCCGTGGCCGGCGTACTTGAAGAACGGCTCCATCAGTTCGATGTAGACCTTCATGCCCCGCTTGCGGGCCTCGGGGATGACCATGTCGAGAACATTGCGGTCGGCCATCTCCGGATCCTTGGCCTTGAAGTCCTTGATCAGCGTCTTGTGGTAGTAGGCGGGGTCGGGGTCGAAGTACGCCCCACCCTTCATCGCGAACGGTTCGGGAACGCCGTGGTCGGGCCAGCCGTCCAGCTCGTGACTGATCGATCGTCCCGCCTTGAGGCCCAGCCACGACACCGTTCCGATCATCAGCGTGTTCACGCCGATGCGGTTCTGCAAGGTGTCGAGGACCTCCTCGACGCCCTCGTCGATGAAGCTGATGGGACTGATCTGCATGGCCACGAACTTGTCATCGGGGTTCGCCTTCGTCATCGCGTCGCTCCTCATCCGTTCCGGTGCAGCAGGGCGCCGCCGACGTAGGTGCGAGCGACGTCGTCCAGGGCGTGCAGATCGGCGAGCGGATCGCCGCGGACCACGATCACGTCGGCTGCCTTGCCGACCTCCAGGGTGCCGACGGTCGCGTCCAGGTCGCTCAGGCGCGCTGCGCGCGAGGTGGCGGCGTGGATCGAGTCGTACGCGTTCTTCGCGACGCCGATCTTGACCATGAACGCCAGTTCGGGCGCGACCACGTCGTGCCCGACGGCGGGGCTGCCGGCGTCGGTGCCGAACACGATCGGCACGCCCGCCTGGGCGGCCTTGATCAACCCGTCGTAGCGGGAGCCGTCCGCCACGGCCCGCTGCCGCTCCTCGATCTTCCACTCGGGGATCGCGTACTTGCGCGCGATCTCCGGCTGGCTCTGCTGGACGATCGGGGCGAAGGTGGTGACGATCGGAATCTTCTTCTCGAGCAATAGTTCGATGGTGGATGCGCTCATGCTTCCGCCGTGCTCGACCACGTCGATACCGAAGCGCGCTACGCGCTCGATGCAGGCGTCGTAAGTGGCGTGGGCGGTGATCGGCAGGCCGTTCCGGTGCGTCTCGTCGATCACGGCGGCCAGTTCCTCGTCGGTGAACTCGAGGCGGTCGTGGCAGGCCATGATCTTGATCAGGTCGGCGCCGCCTTTGACCTGATCGCGCACGGCCCGACGCATCTCGTCCGGACCGCTCGCCTCGCGGCAGCACCAGTAGGTGTGCCCGCCGGTCTGCACGATCGCTTCGCCCGAGACCAGCAGCCGAGGACCGGGGAACAGGCCCTGCTCGACCGCACGCTTGGCGACCAGGTTGGTGGCGTTCATCCCCAGGTCGCGGACGGTGGTCACGCCGGAGCGGAGGCTGATGAGCATGTTGCCGGCGCTCTTGTAGGCGCTGACTTCGGCGGAGTCGTCGAGGCCCTGACGCGCCAGGTCGTGAATGCCGTCCCAGGCGAGGTGGGCGTGCGAGTTGATGAGGCCGGGGAGGATCGTGGCGTTCTCGAGGTGGACGACGTCTACGTCGCTGCCGAGGGTGCCGAGTTCGGACGCCGCGCCGAGCGCGGTGATCTTGCCGTCCCGGAGTTCGACGAAGCCGTCGTCGATCACCTCGTCGCCGCGGCAGGTGAGGACCCGGCCCCGCAGGACCGTGGCGGGCGTCGGGCGGTCGAACATGCGGCGGATCTTCTTCTCGTAGCGCCAAGCGGCGGGTTCGGGCATCGGTGGCTCTCCTTTGGTGCGTGCTGGGGAATCGCGGTGGGCGTTTCATTGGAGACGGAGGATCGTCGAACGTCCTCTGTCGATTGTCGACATTCTGACCGAGCATAGGCGCGGTGCGCGAAGGTGTCAAGAATTCCTGCCCTTCCGCAACTCATCGGGCCGCCATCGGCGCATAATGACGCATGAGCGACCCAGCTGCACCCTCGTTCGCATCGGTTCAGATCGACCATCGTCCGTTGCGACAACAGATCGCCGATCAGCTCGAAGAGGCGATTCTGTCCGGCGAGAGCCGGCCCGGAGAGGCGATCGTCGAAACGGACGTCGCATCTCGCTTCGGCGTCAGCCGCGCACCGGTACGCGAAGCGTTGCAGATCCTCGCCAATCGCGGCCTCGTGGTCGTCGAGCCGTACCGGGGAAGCCACGTGCGCAAGTTGGAACGCCGCGACGTCGAAGAGGTCTACGCCATCCGCACCGCGCTCGAGACCTTCGCCGTGCGCCGCCTTCTGGAGTTGGGCTCCGGCCTCAGCGTCGCGAACGACCTCCGGGTGCTCTGCGACGAGATGGAGACGCACGCCGCCCACGGCGATTGGCCGCGCGTGACCGGTACCGACGACCGATTCCACGTCACCCTCATCGCGGCCGCCGACAACCGCATCCTCGCTGGCTACTGGACCGACATCCGTGGCCGCATCCGCCAGATCGTCGCGCTACGCAACCGGTGGAACGAAGACATCCGCCAGATCGTCGCGAACCACGTGCCGATCGTCGACGCCGTGGAGGCCGGAGACGCCGCGCGTGCCACCGAGCTGCTATCGGCGCACGTCGCCACCTCGGCCGACCTCATGCTTCGCGACGACCTGTTTGCGCCGGATGCGGAGAAAACGGCGGCCAACTAGGTCCCACCGGGCGCGAGACCTGAGGACGCGAATCGCGGGGCACCGTCCGCGGTAGCGTCCCCCATGCCCCGCCGCTTCGCCCCCGTCCCCCTGATCCTCGCGGTGGTGGCCACGGTCGCCGTGCTGGTCGCCCGCATCGGACCGGGCGACGTCGGATTCTCGAACCTCGAGCTGGGCGTTCCCGGACGCTGCGGCGAGGCGGCCACGCCGGTCCACGCCGTGCAGGGGCCGGGCAGCGTCAGTCCCCTCGAGGGCGACGCCGTCATCATCGAAGCGATCGTGACCGCCACCTATCAGGGGCACGAGACGCCGATCCCGTACGACCTGGGTGGGTACGCCGTGCAGATGCCCGACGCGATGCACGACAATGACCCCCGCACCTCGGAGGGCGTGTTCGTGGCCGACGCGCGCCGCGTCGAGGTGGGCCGCACGGTGCGGCTTCGTGGCACCGTACGCGAACGCCACGGCCAGACCGTGATCATGGGCGTGCAAGCGATCCGCGTCTGCGATGAGGGGCCCGCCACCGTGACGCCCGTGTCGCTGCCGTTCCCGCTCGATGACCCCGCCGCGCTGGAGGCGCTGGAGGGCATGCGCGTGGTGGTGCCGAGCGGCGTGATCGCCGGCGCGGGCACGTACGCCCGCTTCGGCGAACTGTGGATCGCCGCGACGGAGGAGGTGCCGCTGACCCCGACGCAACGACGCGACCCCGGTCCGGAGGCGGCCGAGCAGGCCCGAGCGCAGCGGGCCCAGCGGATCCTGTTCGACGACGGACGCGACGCACAGAACCCCTCGCCCCCCAGGCATCCGGACGGAGCGGCGTTCGGTCTGGAGCACCGCTTCCGCGTGGGCGACACGTTGCACGAGCTGCACGGCGTGATCACGCACGCCTTCGGGACGCACCGGATGCACCCGGCGGGGCCGCCGCCCCGCTACCGGCCGACCGATCCGCGACCGCCCGCGCCCGACCCGGTCGGCGGCGAGCTGCGCGTCGCTAGCATGAACGCAGAGAACCTGTTCGTGACGCTGCAGGACGACGGCGATCGCTGCGGACCGGGCGGAGACCGTGCCTGCCGGGGCGCCGCGAACGCCGAGGAACGCGAGCGGCAGTGGGCGAAGGTGGTGGCGGCCCTGGCCCGGCTGGACGCCGACGTGATCGCGCTGCAGGAGATCGAGAATCACCCGGACGACGCCGCACTGCGAGCGTTGGCGACGGCGCTGAACGAGCGCCTGGCCGAGGACGGCGGCGCGGACCGCTACCGGGAGGTGGCGACGGGCCTGGTCGGGATGGACGTGATCGTTCAGGGGTTCTTGTACCGCGCCGGCGCGGTGGAGCCGGACGGTCCGCCGATCGTGCAGGAGGCACGCGCCTTCGTCGATCCGGTGGGACACGGTCTCGGTGGGAACCGGCCCGCGTTGGGGCAACGGTTCGTGCCCGCCGGCGGCGGCGACGCGTTCACGGTGGTGGCGCTGCACCTGAAGAGCAAGGGCTCGTCGTGCGGTCCGAATGACGACGATCCGATCCAGGGTGCCTGCGCCGCCACCCGGACCGGCGCGGTGGACGCGCTGCTGCACGACCTGCAAGCGCGCCCCGGCGTCTGGGGCGACCGGGTGCTGGTGACCGGCGACCTGAACGCCTACCCGCGCGAGGACGCCGCCCGGCGGATGGTGGCCGGGCCGGACGGCACGGTCGGCACCGACGACGACCTGATCGACCTGCTGGACCGGGAGATCGGACCGTCCGCCACCACCTACGTGCACGACGGTCGCGCGGGCCGGCTGGACCACGCCTTCGCCACGCCGGCGCTAGCGGCCGACGTGACCGGCGCGACCGTGTGGAGCGCGAACGCCCGCGAGCCGAGCGTGTTGGACGCCAGCACCCGCTTCAAGGCCGCACCCGAGCGGGCCCTGTTCGCGCCGGACCCGTTCCGGTCGTCCGATCACGATCCGGTCCTGATCGGCATCGGTCGCTGACCGCGTGGGTCAGGCGGGCGCCGACGGACCGGACAGAAGCAGCGTCGCGTAGCCGAAGTAGAGGAGAAGCCCGACCACGTCGGCGACCGAGGTGATCAGTGGTCCGCTCGCGGTGGCCGGGTCGCGCCCCAGTCGCTGCAGCACGAACGGCAGGACCGACCCCAGCAGGTTGGTGAGGATCAGCATGGTGGCGATGGTGAGGAACACCACCAGCCCGATCTGCGCTCCGCCCCGGAAGAGGCCCAAGCCGAACCCCATCGCGCCCAGCGTGACGCCCAGCGCGGCGCCCATCGCCAGTTCGCGCGCGAACACGCGGGCCCACGCGCGTGCCCGCACGTTCCCGGTGGAGATGGCGCGAATCAGCAGCGTCGCCGACTGCGCCCCTGCGTTGCCGCCGGTATCGATGATCAACGGAATGAAGAACGCCAGCGCCACGGAGGAGAGGAGCACCTCCTCGAAGGCCGCGATCACGCCCGACGACGCCAGGTTCACCAGCACCAGGCCGGCCAGCCACACGATCCGGCTGCGGTACAGCTGGAACAGCGGGGTCTGCAGGTAGCCGCGGCGAAGGGGCTGCACGGCGGCGCCCAGGTGGAAGTCCTCCGTCGCCTCGGCGGTGGCCACGTCGAAGGCGTCGTCGATCGTGACGATGCCGACCAGCACCCCGTCCCGGCCGGTGACCGGCAGGGCGGTCCGGTCGTAGCGCTGCATCAGCCGGACGGCGTGCTCGCGGTCCTCGTGCGCATCGATCGACACGTGCACCCGGTCCATCAGCGACGCGACCGTGGCGTCGGGATCGGCCAACACCAGCCGCCGCAGCGACAGGCCGTCGATCAGGCGCCACTCCGGATCGACCACGTACACCACGTCCAGCGTTTCCGAGGCGTGCCCGTGCTCGCGCAGGTTGGCCAGCGCCTCGTCCACCGTCCACTCCTGGCGCACGGCGACGTAGTGCGGCGTCATCAGCCGCCCGACGCTCTCGTCGGGGTAGCCCAACAGCCCGCGGGCGTGCTCCAGCCCTTGCTCCGGCAGCAGGTTCAGCAGCCGCTGGGTCACCTGGCCCGGCAGTTCGTGCAGCAGCAGGGTGCGGTCGTCGGGCGCCATCCGGTCCAGCAGGTGGCGCGTCTCGTCGTCGGTGAGGACCGTGAGCAGGGCGTCCTGGTCCGTGGCCGGAAGGTGCGCGAACGTCCGCCCGGCCACCTCGGACGGCACGGCCCGGAACAGCAGCGCCCGGTCGTGCGGGGGCAGCTCGGTCAGCAGGTCGGCCAAGTCGGGCGCCACCACGTCCGCGTCGGGCCAAATCCGGTTCTCGTCCGCCAGGTCGGCCCATCGCCGGTCGCGGATCGCTTCCAGCACCGGGGCGGGCAGCGTCGGGTGCAGGCGCATCAGAACGGTCGGACGTCCGGGAAGGTTCCGGTGATCAGCACCACGGCCGCGACGGCCCAGACGTAGTACGCGAACCAGCGGAAGCGTGCCGCAAGCAGGATCCGCATCACCGCCCACAGCGCGAAGGCGCCCACCACGGCAGCGACCGCGAAGCCGATCGCCATCGGCGCGAGCCCCAGCACGACGCCGTCGACCGAACGGAGCACGTCGGTGGCCTGCAGCAGCGTAGCGCCGAGGATGGTCGGCACGGCCAGAAAGAAGCTGTACTCGCCCGCCCAGCGTCGCCGCACGCCCATCAATAGCGCAACCACGATCGTCAGGCCGCTACGGGAGAAGCCGGGCAGCAGCGCCAGCCCTTGCGCCACGCCGATGCCGATCGCGATGGCGATCGTCAGGTCGGCCAGTCCGTGGCGGCCGCGGCGGAGACGATCGCTCGCGAACAGCAGCGCGCCGGTCCCGGCCAGCGCCAGGGCGACCACGGTCGGGTGAGCGAAGACCGAGCCGAACAGCTCGCGGGCGGGGAAGCCGACCGCGCCGGTGGCGAGCACGCTGATCGCGCCCAGGCCGATCAGGCGCAGCGACAGGCGGTCGCGCCGACCGACGCCGCGCAGGTCGTTCCACGCACCGCCGACCAGGCGCACCAGGCTACGGCGGAACACGATCGCGACCGAGACCATGGTGCCCACGTGCACCACCAGATCGAAGAGGATCATGCTGGCGCTCTCGGGCGCCGGTAGGTCGGACCCGAGGGCGATGAGCAGGTGCTGCGTCAACACTAGGTGACTGGTCGAACTGACCGGCACGAACATGAACACGCCCTGGACGACGCCCAGCAGCGCCGCTTCCCATCCCGTCACGTCGCCTCCCGTCGGCCGCGGACCCGTGCCCGGCCTCGTTCAGGCTACCGCGCCGGGCGAACGGGTCGGCAGGTCGACAGCGCAGGTCTTCACGGCCGCACCTGCGGCGTTGCATGCTGAAGACGGCGGGACGCCCGTTCGAGGCGCACCCGCACGAGGAGGTGCCCATGACCAAGCTGTTGCGGTGTCGGGACGTCGGATTCGACTGCGACGCGGAGGTCCGTGCCGAGTCGCAGGAGGACCTGCTGGCGCAGGTCGCGCAGCACGCGCACGAGGTGCACGGGATCGAGGAGGTCGACGACGAGATGGTCGCTCGCGTGCTCGCGGCGACCGTAGAGAAGGACTGAACCACGTCGCGGGAGAGCGGCGTGCGGACCCGTGCCGCGTGCCGCCCCCCGCGTGCGACGCAGCGTGCTCGTCGCGGCCGTGCGCTGCGGTCGTTCGTCTACGAGATCGTGACCGGGGTTCCGGTCTCGGCCGAGCGGTAGCACGCCTCGACCAGCACCAGCGACCGGGTCCCTTCCGGGCCGTCGACGGCGGGCGTCCGGCCGTCGCGGACGGCCGCCACGAAGTCGGCGATCTGCTCCCGGTGCCAGCGGGCGTCTCCGATCGCGGGGCTGGCGGCGCTACCGCTCGAGATCGCGGCTGCGGCGTCCGGTGGCGGCGCGCTGCCGTCGCGCAGGTCCCACGCCGTCACCCGGTCGTCGGCCAGGCGCACGCTTCCGTCGGTCCCGTGCACCTCCAGGTGCCGGTCCCAACCCGGCCAGGTCGCGGTGGTGACCGACAGGGTGCCCAAGGCCCCCGAGGTGTACGTGAGGTGCGCCGCCAGCGTGTCTTCGACCTCGATGCCGCGGTGCAGGCGACGCGCCCAGCGGGCCGAGACCTCCGCCACGTCGCCCATCAGCCACATCAGCTGGTCGACGCCGTGGATGGCCTGGTTGATCAGCGCACCCCCGCCGTCCAGCGCACGCGTACCGCGCCAGGGTGCTTGCTCGAAGTACGACGGTGGGCGGTGCCACTTGACCTGCAGGTCGCCCAGCACCGGATCGCCCAAGCGTCCGGCACGCAGGGCGGCTTCCAGGGCGCGCGGTCCGGGCTTGAAGCGGGACTGGAAGATCACGCCCAAGGTGGTGCCGGCCCGCCGGTGCGCTTCGCTCATGGCGCGGGCGCGCTGGACCGTGACCTCGATCGGTTTCTCGACCAGCAGGTGCCGGCCGGCGTCGGCGGCGGCCAGCGCGTGCGCTTCGCGCGCACCGGACGGCGTGCAGAGCAGGACGGCGTCGGCCTCGTCGTCGCCGATCGCGTGCAGCGGGTCCTCTACGAAGCGGGCACCGTGGTCGTGGGCGAACGCTTCGGCGCCCCGCCCGCCGGACACGACCGTCAGGACGGCGTCCGGTAGGTCGGCCAGGGCGGCCGCGTGGGTGCGAGCGATGTTGCCTGCGCCGATCAGCGCGAAACGGAGCGGGGGCATGCGGGGCCTCCTCGGGAGGGAACGGGACCGGAACGGTAGCAACGGTCCCGGCGGCAACGAAAGCGGCCGCACCGGGATCAACTGCAACCGTGCGACGTACGGCGGCTTCGCGTAGGCTACGACGCGGGGAGGAAGCCTGGTGCCGTACCGAAGCGACGCTCGACCGATGCTGCGGACCGCCTACCAAGCGGGCTACGTGCTGCCGGCGTTCAACGTGTGCAGCGCCGAGATGATCCGTGCCTGCCTGGAGGCCGCGGACGAGGAGCGTGCGCCGGTCCTGCTGCAGACGTATCCGAGCGACCTGCGCCAGGTCCCGCCTCGGCAGGCGGTGGCGACGGTCCGCTCGTTCGCCAGCGAGGTGGGCGTGCCGGTCGCGCTGCACCTGGATCACGGTCCCGACGTGGCGACCGCTCTGGCCTGCCTGCGGGCCGGTTTCGGCAGCGTGATGCTGGACGGAGCGCACGCGGAGACGGACGCCCTGCTGCGCGACGTGCAGCGCTTGGCCGAGGTGGCGCACGCGCAAGGCGCGGCGCTGGAGGTGGCGGCCGACAGCTTCGACGCCGGCCGCGGAGATCGCACCGATCCGGACGACGCCCGTCGCCTGCACCAGGCGGGCGCCGACATGGTCGCGGTGTCGGTCGGCAGCGAGCACGGTCAGGCGTCGCGTCTGGACGCCGAGCTCCTGCACCGGATCGCGCAGGCGGTCGGCGGACCGTTGGTGATTCACGGCGGCAGCGGCGTGCCGGAGGCGGACCTGCGCACCGCGCGCGAGGCGGGCGTGGTGAAGCTGAACGTCGGATCGGCGTCGTACCGGGCGTTGCGGCGCGTCTGGGAGGCGTCGGCCGACGCGCCGAATCACCGCGTCGTCTACGAACGGGCGCGGGACGCGCTGCGCGAGGTCGCGCGCGAACGGATCCGAGCGTGCGGCGCGGCGGGGCGGGCGGACGCAACCTGAACGGACGCAAGGAGGCGCGCCGCAACGCGACGCCGTTCGGTCAGGTTCCGCCCGGTCCGACCCCCAGTGTGCGGTTGGCGCGCACCAGCTCCAGGTAGGTGGCTAGCGTGGCGTGCGCGTCGGGCAGGATGGACGCGTACGCGACCGCGTCGCGCGCCTCGGGGCGCGCCCCGGACGGCGCGACCGACACGCCGCAGCGTCGCAACCACGCTGCGTCTCCGACGCTGTCGCCGATGCCTGCGACCTGAGCGGGCGTCACGTCGGTCGCGTCGCACAACGCGGTCAGGCCGCGGACCTTGTCGACGCCGGGCAGCAACAGGTTCACGCAGTCGCTGGACGGGTCGATCGTCAACGGTAGATCGTGTTGGTCGGCCCATGCGTTCAGCCGCTCGGCCAGGGCGGGCACGGGTAGCGCTTCGGAATCGACCGCGAACACGCTCATCGATGCGGCCTTGCCGAGCTGCAGCGTGAGGTCGTCCTGGTCGGCCAGGAGCCGTTCGGCGCGCTGCAGAACGTCGCGTCCCTCCTCGACCTCGAGGACGAACCACGACCGGTACGGGTGGCGCGCGCAGAGGCCGGCCCCGTTCTCGAACGAGGCGGGTAGGCGCACGTGCAGCATCTGCAGCAGCGCGTCCACGTACGGCTGGGGGCGCCCGGTGACGAGGGTGAGGGCCGGCACGGACGGGTCGTGCTCGCTGCTGCGGCTGATCGATTGGATGCGAGCCATCGCGGTCATGTCGTACGAGCCGTGCCCGACCGGTGCCAGGCAGCCGTCGATGTCGCAAGCGAACACGCGGATCGGTTCGCGCAGCGCGAAGGCGAGGGTCGGGTCGTGCGGGTCGCCCGTGCGGCGTTCGGCGGCGTCGCTGGGTGCGCTGTCGCGGGTGGTGTCGGAGTTCGTCGGACGTCGGCTCACCGCTCCATCTCTACCACGAGGCGCAGCGGCCTTCCCGAGGAGCCGTCCCGAGGGCCTGTACCGAAACGCCGTCGAGGACGGGACGTACGGCGTGGCCCTACGCGCGCCGCCCAAGAATCTCCTACGTAGGCATAGACAATTGTCCATGTGCAGCGCGTCGCTGCGGTGCTGTACTGACCGCGTCGCTGGGGGAGACGCATCGACGAGACGCGCACGCAGCGCGGCACCATCGCACGACCGAAAGGAGGTGCCGAACCCGAAGGCACTACGACGGCTCAGGCGAGCACCCCGCGAGCCGTCCCACACCGAACGATCGAAGCACCCGATTCAGAGGAGAGACCGTATGCACCGACCGAACAAGACCACGCTCGCGGCCCTTACGCGCATCTTCGCGCTGGCGGCCCTTCTGGCGAGCGGCGCAGCCCTCGCGCAAGGGTTCGAGCGCGAGATCACCGTGACCGTCGGCGACTTCTACTTCCAGGTCGAAGGCCAGGAGCAGAACGCCCCGATCGTCCTCGACGCCGTCGTGCCGTACCGCATAACCTTCGTCAACGAAGGCTCCATGATGCACCGCGTCAAGATGGGCCGCGGCGTAATGGTCGAAGAGGGCGTCCCGTACGCCTACCACGAGAACCTGTTCAGCAACGTCCCGCTCCGCGTGTTCGGCACCGACGCGTCGGGCGCCGACTTCCGGATCGATACCACCTTCCTGACGCAGCTCGACCTGGAGCCGGGCGCGACGCTCGAGCTGGCGTTCACGCTGCCCAGCGACGCGCGCGGCGAGTGGGAGATCGGGTGCTTCATCCCCGGCCACTACGAGAACGGCCACGTCGCCAGCCTGACCGTTCAGTGATGAGCGCCCCGACGTCCCGGACCGGGACGAGAAAGGAACCACGCTTCATGAGGAAACTTCGTACGATCCTGTTCGCCCTCGTTCCGCTCGCGCTGGTCTTCGGCGCCGCGCAGGCTCAGGGCGACGACTGGGCCACCGAGTGGTCCGACCGCCTGGGCGTGTCGTTGAT
Organism: Trueperaceae bacterium; assembly: GCA_040905065.1. GTDB lineage: Bacteria > Deinococcota > Deinococci > Deinococcales > Trueperaceae > SLSQ01. The sequence goes on from JBBDSD010000360.1 coordinate 16,844, forward strand.
CGCGCAGTTCGACTCCAGCGGACCCGACGCCTGGGACCGCGATGCGCACCCCGACGTGTTCATCACCACCGAAGGCCCCGGCTATCGTGGCCTGATGAGCGGTCTGTCCACGCCCGGCGTCGCCGTGATCGACGCCGATACCATGGAACCGGTCGCTTCGGCCCAGTTTCCGATTGAGGGCGTCGACGCACCGTTCGAGCCGCACGGCCTGGGCGTCTCCGCCGACGGCAACTGGATCTACCTGCCCACCGGCACCAGCCCCGGATTCGGCGACGTCGGCACCGGCCGGCTGATGATCATCAACGCGCACACCCTCAAGCTGGACAAGATCCTGGCCACGCCCACCAACCCGCACCACGCCAAGACGTTCACGCACCAGGACGGTCGCGACCTGGTCCTCGCCTACGGCTTCCGCGAGGGCGGCTTCTACGTCTTCGACCCGGCGCAGGACAACCGCATCGTCGCCGGCGTCGAGAACGGCCAGCTGCAGGGCCGCGGCTACCTCGGCTTCGTGGATCCGGCGGGCGAGTACCTGCTGATCTCGGTGCGGCCCGCCGCCGGCATCGACGCGCACGGCTGGGTCAGCGTGGTCGACACCTCGAACTGGCAGGTCGTCCGCAACATCGACACCATCGATCCCGATCCGATCTGGGTCGACTATTCGGCCGACGGCACGCAAGCGTACGTGACCGGCGGCAAGTACAGCATGATCATCCGCATCGCGATGGAGGGTCCCGTCAGCAACTGGACGGTCGACGGCGTCGCCAACTCCGCGGCGATCGGCCCGTACGGTGCGCACCTGAACTGGGACGAGACCCAGCTCTGGGTCGTCAGCAAGGGCGAAGCGACGCACAACATGGGCAACTCGATGGGTCTGCTGAACCCGCAGATCATGCGGCCCCCGCCCTACTCCGCGTGGGCGCCCGGCCCGATCAAGCAGGTCAACACCGAGTGCCTCCGTGGCGACCACGGCACGGTGCACCCCGATCCGAACCTGGATCAGCTGTGGGTGACCTGCAATGGCTCGTTCGAGATCATCGTCATCGACATGTTCGACGAGGCCGTCATCGACCGCATCCCGATGCCCAACGGCGGAAGCACGCACTCCGGTTCGTTCGTCCGCTACACGCCGGACGGCGACGGGTACGCCGGCATGGTCCTCTCCGACCAGAACGGTCTGCACGGACCGGCCCGCCAGGCGAAGCTCGAGATCCTCGGGATCGATTGATCCTCCGAATCGGGGACCGTACGGGAGCGCCACGCGGCGCTCCCGACACCCCCACCACGAACGGGAGTCCCATCATGCAGATCTTCAAGTCGGTCTTCCTTCTGCTCGCCGCGTCGATGTTGACCCTCGGGTCGCTTTCGTTCGCGCAGGACGAGGTCCCCGAAGGCTTCGATCCGGAGCTGTGGACCGAAGGTCGGCGCGTGTTCAACGAGATCGGCGGGATGGGGTGCGCAGGCTGCCACGGCACGTTCGGAGCGAACGAGCTCGGTGGCCATCCGGTCATCCGGGGCGACGACATCGACGTGGACCGGATCCACGGTGCGGTCGAGGGCATGCAGGCGATGGTGTTCCTGCAGGCGCTCATCAGCGACGACGAGATCGAAGCCGTCGCGCACTACATCTCCTACCTGGGGACGATGGAGCCGCTGGTCGTGACGCAGCGACGCGAGGCGTTCGAGATCCCCGAGGGCGACCCGGTCCTGCCCGCCGACACGCACGTGCAGTTGATCCTCTACAACCAGGATCGCGCGGCGTGCACCTGGACCGTGGACGGAATCGACACAGAACCGGTCGTGATCGGTGGACGCCAGATCGATGCGCTCGACTGGGTGACGGCCGAGACCGGCACCGTCGAGGCGTACTGCGCGGAACGACCGGACGACCGGTTGTCCCTGACCCTGCAGTGAGCGTTTCCATCGCGACCATCCCTGCAGCGACCCGAGCAACGCGTCGAGACCCGACGCCCCGGAACGGAGCACGAAGCATGCGACAAGTCCGAACCACCCTCGCCCGCGCCCTTTGCGCGACGCTGGTCCTGGCCTGGACCGCTTCGGCGGCCCTGGCGCAGGACGACCAGGCCGCGCACGACGCCGACCCCGCCGCGACGAGCGAACCTCTGACGATCCAAGAAGCGATGATGAAGTGGACGCGCAGCGGCGATCGCTCCGCGACCGATCCGGACGGCGACATGCAGCACATGAGCGTCGACCTGACGCTGGCCCACGCCGAGTTCTTCGAAGCGGGCGGCAACCCCGTTCCCGAAGCGATCGCGGACGGCCGCGAGGTCGTCTTCTTCCTGACCGAGAACATCCACGTCGGCGAGATGTCCGACCAGGTCACCTCGTTCCGGCTCTACGTCGACGACGACGCGGGACCGTTCGAAGCCGCCGAGGTCGAGCTGCTCTCGCCCGACCCGCACCACCGCACCCACCGCCTGGTCTACCGTCTGCCCGAGGGGGCGAGCGGCGTCCTGATCGACGACGACACGGAGAGCCTGGCCCTGATCGCGAAAGGCGGCGACCGCCCGTTGGTGCTGTCGTGGCACCTGGACGACGAGTACGTCGCGGCACCGAACCTCAACCTCTCCGGCGCCGAGGTGCAGTGGATCCACGCGACCGACACCGGGTACGATCCCGGGATGATCGAGGTCGAAGTCGGACGCCCGGTGATCCTCGTGTTCGACAACCCGACCGCCGATGAGCACCACTTCCACGTGCACTCGCTTCCGATCGGCGACACCATGCGCTGGCTGGTATCGGTTCAGGATGGTGCGTACGGCGACGACGCCCTCCGCTCCGCCTCGCAGCACGACAGCCACATCTGCGACAGCGAAGCGGGCTACTGCCCCACCGGCCAGTGGCTGCACCTGCACGCCAACCCGGGCGGTACCGACGCCGTGGCGTTCGTGCCCCAGGAGCTCGGTACGTTCCACGTCTCCTGCCCGATCCACGAGGACCACTCCGCGATGGTGCACGTCGTGCCGCAGGGCGGGCACGGGCACTGAGCCGTCGCGCGACGCGAGCGTGCACGTGGAGGGACGCGATGCCGGGCCGTGCGCCCCACTCCCCCCCCCCCGCCGCTCCGCTCCGCGAGGCTGGTCCGTGACGTGTCGGTCAGTACCGGTAGCCGGACGCCTCCGCCTTGGTCGCCTCGACGCCCAGTCCCAACGCGATCCGGTTCACGAAATTGAAGTAGCCCGTGATCAGGGTGAGGTCGAGGATCTCCTCGTCCGTCACGCCCTGCTCCCGTAGCCGCCGAACGTCCGTTTCGCTCGCGTCCTGCGGCGTGCGCGTCAGCGCCACCGCGTGATCCAGGATCGCGAGCGTCCGCTCGTCCAGGTCCGCTTCGCGCGGATCGCGGCGCAGCGCGGCCAAGCGTTCTGGATCCTTCCAGTGCGCCAGCAGCGCCTGGCCGTGATGCTGATCGCAGTAGTCGCACCCGTTCGCGCGCGACACCAGCACCGCGATCGCTTCGCGCACGTCGCGCTTCAACTTGGACCGCCCGAACATCAGCGTCATGTACAGGTCCATGTGCGCCCTGAGTGCCTGGGGGGAGAGGCTGTGGATGGTGTGGATCGCGGCCAGCTTGCCGCGGCTGCCGCGCAGCTCCTGATAGATCTCGCGTAGGGCTCCGTCGGCTTCGTGCTCGTCGATGACGCGGATGTAGGGCATGGGGTCTCGCTCTCTTCGGTCGGGGGGCGTCTCGGTTCGGGGGACGGCTTCGCGGTGGGTCGTCGTCTGCGTCGCGCGCCTGCCGCAACGATCGTACGGCGCAGGCCGCGCCGGCCGTCAAGGACGCGACGGACGATCGCGCCCCAGCGCGCGAGGCTCGGGCATGGCGCAGCTTCCCGACCGGTCCGCGACCGCATTCGATCTCCTCGACTACCGCAGGCGCACGGCGCAGCTGTACGCCGTGGCTCGCGACGTCGCGTTGCCCGACGCCGAGCGGTGCCGGCGCTTCCGCGCGGGCAAGGACCGGCTCTTCCGCGAGCATCCGGCCTCGCCGCTGGACGCGGCCCAGCGCGCGACGTTCGACGGTCTGCCGTACGCTCCGTTCGATGCGGCCTGGCGAACGGTCGCGCGCGTGGACGCGGACGTGCCGCCGGCGAGCTTCGAGGTGAACGTCGGTGACGACGGCGTGGTGACGCTGCAGCGCGCGGCGTACCTCCGCTTCGAGCTGGCCGGGAGCGAACGGCGCCTCACGGCCTTCTGGCTGGCGGGGTACGGCGGGGGCCTGTTCGTGCCGTTCCGGGACGGCAGCAACGATGCCGGCGGTGGCCGGGGTAGCTACGGCGGGGGGCGCTACCTGCTGGACACCATCAAGCACGCCGACCTCGGGTCGGAGGACGGCGGCCTGGTGCTCGACTTCAACTACGCCTACGCCCCGTCGTGCGCCCATGCGCCGCGCTGGGTCTGTCCGTTGGCTCCGCCGGAGAACGCGCTGGACGTCGTCATCGATGCGGGGGAGCGCGCGACCGATGGCTGAACGCTTGTCCGACGCGACCGTGGCCGACGCCCGCGCGGTGCTGAAGGCGGGCGTGGTCCGTCGCGACGGCGTGCCCGTGGGCGTACGGGCCAGCGCCGCATCGGGCGCTGACGCCGGCGCCGAGGCCGAGGAGGGCCTGAACTACGGCGAGTGCTTCGTGCGCGACTTCGTCGT
>JBBDSD010000360.1:21519-21880 GCA_040905065.1 Trueperaceae bacterium
CCGAGATGGCGGTCGGCGACGACGAGGTGGTGCGCGGCTTCCTGTCCACGCTGCCGGACCTTCAGATCCGGGACCGCCACCTGGACTGCCTCCAGCCCGGGCCGGGCCTGATGCCGGCCTCGTTCCGCGTCGATCCCGGCAGCGACGGCGAGCAGGACCGGGTGGTCGCCGATTACGGGCAACGCGCCATCGGCGGGGTGGCGCCCGTCGATTCGGCCCTCTGGTGGCTGTGGCTGCTGCGGGCGCACCGTCGGCATTGTGGGCGGTACGGTCCGCTCGACACGGACCGCGAGATCGAGGCGGTCGAGCGCGTGCTGACGCTCTATCTGGCGCCACGCTTGGAAAGGGTTCCCGCACTCCT
>JBBDSD010000361.1:0-3637 GCA_040905065.1 Trueperaceae bacterium
AAGGAACTCGGACTGGTCCGGCTGTCGCGCCTCTCGGTCGTGCCGGTCGCGCCACGCCCGCAGGTCGGCCGCGGTCATGGCGCTGAGGGAGGCGCGGGTGCCCAGCACCGGGCGGCCCAGGGGGTGATCGCCGAACGCTGCGGCGGCGCAGGCGTCCATCGCGCGGGACTCCGGATCGTCGTCGGCCATGGCGATCTCTTCCAGCACCACCGACCGCTCCGTGCTCAGGTCCTCGTCCCGGATCGCGGGGCGGAGCAGCTGCGCCAGCAACGCGTTCAGGTCGCTCAGGCGCTCCGGTAGGACGGTGCCGTGATACGCGGTGCGGTCCTCGCCGGTCCAGGCGTTCGCGTCGGCACCGATGGCGTCCAGGCGGCGGTCCAGCTCCGCGCCCGGCAGGTCGCGGCTGCCCTTGAACGCCAGGTGCTCCAGCAGGTGCGATGCGCCGGCCATCGCTGCGGGTTCGTCCCACGACCCGACCGGCACCGACCAGGACGCCGACGCCGTGGTCGCGTCGGGACGCACCTCGCAGATCAACGTGGCACCGCACGAGAGGGTCTGGGCGTGGCGGCGTGCGGGTCGGTCGGTCGCTTGGGCGCGAGGTGGCGTCGAAGTCGGCGTCGGGGTGGGGGTGCGGGTGGGGGTGGGGGTGCGGGTCACATCGCCACCTTGCTACCGTCGCGCGACCCGGTAGCGGCGCCGGTCGCTCCTACGCCACCGAACGTCGCGGCCGCTCCACCCAACGCCACGAAGGCAGGCTGCGTGCACGGAGCTGCGCGAAGCGCCTCGTTCACCTGCTCCAGGTCGGGCTGCCGCAGGTCGTGGTCCCGTTCGAAGACGGTGCGGACGCGGCCCAGCAACAGCAGGTCGCGCACGATCTGCGCGGCGCGACCGCCCGCCGTTTCCGCCTGGATAGCGTCGTGCGTGCGCGACTGGGTGCGGGCGCGCTCCAGTTCCCCGTCATCCACGCCGTCCGCCAAGCGCCGCAGTTCCTCCTCGACCCGGTGCACCGTGTCGGCCGCGCGATCGGGCGTGGTGGCGGCGTACGCCTCGGCCCAGGCGACGCCGGGCAACGCCACGGCGCGGGCGTGCACCTCGTACGCCAAGCCGTAGCGCTCCCGGATCCGGGCGAACAGGCGCGAGCCGCTGCCCTCCGAGAGGGCAGCGATGCCGAGGCCTTGCGCGGCCGACCTCGGGTCGTGCGCCGCCAGCAGCGGCCAACTCCACCCCAGTTGCACCTGCTGCAGGTCGGGGTCGGCCAGGTAGCGGCGGTGGGGCGCCCCCGGACGCAGGACCGATGCTGCCGCGTCCGCAGGCGGACCGAACGGATCGGGCGCACCTTCCTCGTTCGGATCCTCCCACGCCTCCCACGCGCCGAACGCGTCGTGCACGCCGTCCAGCGTGGCGTGCGGGTCGATGCCGCCGGTGATCACCAGCAGCGCCCGGTCGGGACGCAGCCGCCGGCGGGCGTGCTCGCGGACCGGCTCGGGGCGGGCCGTCCGCAGGCCGTCGTCCGTGCCCATCGGGTCCCGGTCGTACGGCGGCTGGAAGGTCGCCACCGCCAGCGCCAGGTCCAGGCGGGCGTCGGGACGCTCATCGCGAGCCTCAACGTCGTGCAGCGCATGCGTGCGCGCCAGCTCCCACTGGGCAGCGTCCAGGTTCGGGGCAGCCACCTCGTCGGCGATCAGGCGCAGCGCACCGGGCAGCACGTCGGCCGCCATGCGGGCGCTGAGGCCGCTGCGTTCGCGCCCGGCGGCGCCGCCGTTCCGGACGCCCAGGCGTGCCAGGGCGTCCTGGCGTTCGCGGGCGGAGAGGCCGCCGGCGCCGCGATCGATCCACGCCCACGTCAGCGCCGTGGCGCCGGGCAGGTCGGGCGGGTCGTGGATCGCGCCGACCGGCAGCAGCAACTCCAGCGCCGCCACGCAGCTGCTGCTCGAGCGTTCCAGCACCACCGTCAGGCCGTTCGGCAGGCGCTGCGTGCGCGGGGCGGTCGAGCGCGGCTGCGACGGGTGCGCGGTCAAGCGGGCCGCACCGTCACGTCCGGCACCGTGGCCGGCGGCTCGGTGCGGACCACCTGCGCGATCATGGCGGCGATCGCTTCTGGGGGCGCGAAGGCGTCGGGGTCGTACGGTTGGCCCTCCTGGCGGCGCACCTCCTGCTGCATCGGCGTGGCGGTGCGTCCCGGGTAGACGCTGGTGACGCGCACGCCGGCGGACGCCTCCTCCTGCCGCAAAGCGTCAGCGATCGCCTTGAGCGCGAACTTCGAGGCGGCATAGCCGGACCAGCCGGCGTTGGCGCGCAGGCCGGCCCCGGAGTTCACGAACACCACGAGGCCTTCCGCGGTCCGCAGAGCGGGCAGGAGCCGTTGCGTGAGCGTGAACGGCGCCCGCACGTTCACCTCGTACTGCCGGTCCAGATCGCGTGCGTCCAGCTCGGCGACGGTGCCCAGTTGCACTACGCCAGCGCTGTGGATCAGCACGTCGATCCGGTCGGGCAGGCTGGCAGCCAACCGTTCGCTCGCGTCGCGCTCGGTGAGGTCGGCGACGACCACGTGGGGCGTGGCGCCCAGTCCGCGCACCTCTTCGGCCAGGTCGGCCAGGGCGGCCTCGTTGCGTCCGTGCAGCGTGAGGGTGCGTCCGGCTTCGGCCAGGGCGCGGGCGGTGGCGGCGCCGATGCCGCTGGACGCGCCGGTGATCACGATGTGCATGCGAATTCCTCCAGGTCGGGCGTGAGGTAGGTCGTGGGGCGAAGCGCGAGGGGCATCTTGGGGACGAAGAACCATCGCGGTACGAGCGTGCGGCTCGCGTAGGGTCGCCTAGGGATCGGGTCGTCAGGTTGCGGGGTGCAGCGCCCCGACGTCGCGCCGGACCGTGCGCAGCGCGCCGGTCAGGTCGCCGCTGCCGGCTAGCGAGGTGCCGATCAGGACCGCGTCGGCCAGCGGGAGCACCTCCCGCAGGTCGTTGGCGATGGCGTAGCCGGACTCGGCCACGCAGGCGCCGGCGAAACCGGCGTCGCGGGCGGCCTGGATCAGGCGTGGCGCGGTGCGTAGGTCCACGTCCAGCGTGCGCAGGTCGCGGTTGTTGACGCCCACGATGCGGGCGCCAATGTTCAGAGCGAGGTCCAGTTCGCGCTGGTCGTGCACCTCGATCAGGGCGTCCAACCCGAGGGCGTGGGCGTAGCGGAGGTAGGCGCCGGTCGCGTCCTCCAGGACCGCCACGATCAGCAGCACCGCGGCGGCGCCGGCCTCGGCGGCCTCGGCCACCTGGGCGGGGTGCACCACGAACTCCTTGCGCATCGCGGGTAGCGGGCAGGCGCGCGCAACGGTGCGCAGGTGCGCGAGGTCGCCCCCGAAATGTCGCGGCTCGGTCAGGACCGACAGCGCGGCGGCGCCGCCCTCCGCGTAGGCGTGCGCGGCCCGCACCGGATCCAGGTCGGCGATGGCGCCCTGGGAGGGGCTGCCGCGCTTGATCTCCGTCACGAACGACAGGCCGGGCCCGCGCAGGGCGTCCTCGAACCGGCCGGGCGGCGTGGCGGCGTCGCCCGTTGGGGGCGCTGGCGCCGCGGCGTCGGCGTAATCATTCGCCCGTTCGCGGGCGATGCGTCCGAGCACGCCGGGCACCAGCGCAAGGCGGGCTGTCGG
>JBBDSD010000362.1:0-3635 GCA_040905065.1 Trueperaceae bacterium
GGGCTGCGCGCCGGAGGCGCGCGCGGACGGGGCTCGGCGCGGCGGGTGCGCCGGTGGGGGTGGCGGGTTCGGGCGAGGGGGACGGCATGCGGGGGTCAGGATAGTCGTTCGGCAGCACGATCTCGGCCGGTGGCACGACCTTGCTCAGTGCGTGTGCGAACCATCGGAACCGGTTTCTTCCCCCTCCTTTCGCTCGGGGGCGCGAGCTGGCGCCAGGTCCACGCGGGCGCCCCCGACCCGGTCCCACGCCGCGTCGCGAAGCGCGTCCAGGTCGAGCTCCCAAGCCTGTCCTGGGCCGGTCGGTCCGTCCACGTCGCGGCTCAGCGCTGCCGGATCGTCGCTGCGGAAGCGCAGGCGCGCGTCGCCAAGGAACCGCACGTCGCGAATCTGCGGCAGGAACGCCTCCGCACCGTCCGCCGCACCGTCCTCCGCACCGTCCGCCGCGACGTCCGCGCCCGGCGACCGCAGCGCCTCCATCAACGCCGCTCCCTCGATCCGGAGTCGCTCCCGACCGATGCGGACGTCGTCCACCACCAGCGCCTCTCCACCCGAGCGGGCCGTGCCCAGGCCGTACGCCAGGAACCGGCCGTCCGAGGACCAGACCGGATCCTCGACCGTGCCCCGCTTCGGGTCGGCGACCGTGCGCACGGTGCCGTCGATCAGGTCGACCGTGCCGACAAGCGAGGTGGTGCTCGCGGCCGCGTAGGCGCTGACCACGAACGCCAGCGTGCGTCCGTCCGGTGCCAGCACGGCCGGACCGATCCAACTGGCGTCGTCCGGCGTCATGGTGCGCCAGGCCAGGCTGGGCGCCTCGACGAACAGGCGATCCCACCGCGGGGCGGCCCAGGCGTGCCAGGCGTCCAGCGACCACGCCTCCGACGTGCTTCCGTCGGAGGCCACCTGGAGCAGGCGCCGTCCGTCGTCCGACGTGACGAAGCGTGGAGACGGCTCGTCGCTGGCCGGGTCGTCCTCCGCGGTCGCGACCGATCCGAAGGACGCCGCTACGAGGACGGTCAAGAAGGCCAGCAGATGGGACCGGCGAGGCGGACGTGCGGGCGACGTGCGGCGAGGACGGACCATGCACCCATCTTGGCAGGTCCGTCGCGGACCGCGACGGCGCCCAACCGGTGACGTGCGCGTACCCCGCGACCGCCGACGCGTTGCAAGATGAGAAGACACGGACGCACGACCGATCCGACCGATGCGGTCCGGACGACCGGCGTCCACCTACGGAAAGGGGATACGAGCATGAACATTCTCGCGTGGATCGTCCTCGGCGGCGTCGCCGGGTGGCTGGCAGGCCTGTTGACCAAAGGGGCCGGACAGGGCCTGCTCATGAACATCGTCGTCGGCATCGTCGGCGCGTTCCTCGGTGGTTGGCTGTTCAGCATGGCTGGTACGCAGGGCGTGACCGGATTCGATCTGTACAGCCTGTTGGTGGCGGTGGTCGGCGCCGTCGTGCTGCTGGTGATCTTGCGCGCCATCCGCCGCTGACCCGCGGCGGCTAGCGCGCGACCTCCCGCTCGGCATCGCGCGCCAGGTCCTCCTCCCGCAGGTCCGGCATCGCCAGCGCGAATGCGAACGCCACGGCCGCGCAGACCACCATCGCCACGAACGCCCGCTGCAGGCCGGCGGCGAGCCCTTCGCTCGCCGCCGTGCTCAGTGCCGGACCTGCCGCTTCCACGCCTGCGTTCAGCAGGCGCGTGACCGCGTCCAGATCGTTGTCGCCCGGTTCGCGCTGCAAGCGGGCTCGCAGGGTCGCGTTGACGATTCCGCTCGCCAGGGCCGCACCGAGGGCGTTGCCCAGGATCCGCATCAGCGCGTTCGCGGCGGTCGCCGCACCGCGCCGCTGCCACGGCACGCGCGTCTGCACCGCCACCAGGCTGGTGGTGACGACCAGGCCCATGCCCAACCCCACGATCAGCGAGCCGCCCGCTGCGAACCACGGATCGCGGACCCGGTCCAGCAATAGGAACGTGCACGCGCCCAGCAGCAGCGTGGCGCCGCCGACCTGCACGACGCGCCGCACGCCGAACCGCACCATCAGCAGCCCCGACGCCGTCGCTGCGATCGGCCACCCGATCGACATGGTCGTCAGGGTGAACCCCGCGACCAGAGCACTGGTGCCCAGCACGCCCTGCGCGTAGGTCGGCAGGTAGCTGATCACCGTGATCATCACCATGCCCGCCGCGAACGCCGCCCCGTGCGCCGTGGCGATGAGCCGGTCGCGCCACAGGTCCATCGGCATCATCGCGTCGTCGGTGCGAAGCTCGTGCCGCACGAACCACGCGAGCGACGTGGTGGACAGGACCACCAACGCGACCGTCCACGACGCCGGCTGTTCGGAGAAGCGGGTGGCCGCGATCAACAGCGCCGCCGTCCCGATCAGGAAGGAGACGATGCCGGGCAGGTCCACGCTGCGCACCTCCGGGCGGACCTCCTCGTGCAGGTAGCGCAGCACCAGCAGAATCGCCATCAGGCCGATCGGCACGTTCGCCCAGAAGATCCAAGCCCAGTCGGTCCAGGTCACGATCAGGCCGCCCGCCAGCGGCCCCACGATCGCCGACAACCCCCAGACGCTGGAGAGCAGGCCCTGGATTCGCGCGCGTTCCCGAAACGGGTACAGGTCGCCCGCCAGGGTGCTGGTCACCGGCTGCACCGCGCCCGCTCCCAGCCCCTGCACCAAGCGGAACGCGATCAACCACGGCATGGAGGGCGCGAACCCGCACGCCACCGAGCCCGCCAGGAAGATCGCCACGCCCGCGACGAACACCGGCTTGCGGCCGATCAGGTCCGCCGCCCGCCCGAACAGCGGCGTCGCCACCGCCTGCATCAGCAGGTAGCCGGCAAACACCCAGCCGTACAGCGCGAAGCCGCCCAGCGACCCCACGATGCTGGGCATCGCCGTGGCGACGATGGTGCCCTCGATCGCCGCCATGAACATCGCCGCCACCAGGGCCGCCGTCACCGGACCGCGCCGGGTGCCGTGCACGGAGTCGGGGTCGGTCGAGGGCGGATCGGATCGCGTTCGCACGGAGCGAGGAGCCTACCACCCGGACCCACCACGAGGACCGGACGGCGACGGCCGGCGATCGTCCGCTGCACCGGCCGTTGCCGTCGGCGCGTGGTCGTGCTACCATCCTGAGGCTACCGCCCGGGAGGCGGCCGTCCGTGCTGCGGACGCGCCGTTCGTCCCGGCCTCTTGCGAACCCCCCGAAGCGCGCAGACACGGCGCGCAGATCCGCGCCGCGACCGCCGCGCGCCCCCACGAGGAGAACCATGGCCCGTACCCTGTCCACCATCAAGTACCACCGCCAGTCGCTGGTCCGGCGCGACCGCAACCGCGCCGTGAAGTCCACCATCCGCACCTTCACCAAGAAGGCGTTGGCCGCGGCGGGGCAGGGCGACTTCGAGACCGCCGCGAAGTACCAGAAGGTCGTGCAAGGCCTGGTCGACAAGGCGTCCAAGGGCTCCGCGTTCCACAAGAACACCGCCGCTCGTAAGAAGAGTCGCCTGGCGAGCCGAATCCGCACCATGCGCGAAGGGGCGCAAGCCTGACGGCGGACGACGCGACCGGTTCCTGGCGCGCCCGCGCGGCGTCGTCGGACGCGAGCGCCCAATCGCCCCCCCACCGG
>JBBDSD010000363.1:0-3623 GCA_040905065.1 Trueperaceae bacterium
GCTCGACGAGGCGACCGGCCAGATACGGGCGGTGTTCGACAACAGCCCCCAGACACCGTTCACGCGCTTCGAGATGAAGCTCAACGGCGGCCCGCGGGCGATCCTGCGAAACCCGGCCGACTGCGGCCAGCACACGATGACCAGCGACTTCACGCCCTGGAGCGGCGGGCCGGACGCGAACCCAAGCGCCGATTTCACGACCTCGTTCGACGGCTCCGGAGCGCTCTGCCCGGCGGAGAAGCCGTTCGCGCCCAAGCTCGTCAGCGCGAGCTCGGACCCGACCACGGCCGGCGCCGCCACCAAGTCGAAGCTCGTCATTGAGCGCGGCGATGGCGACCAGCCACTGAAGAAGCTCGACCTCTCGCTGCCCGAAGGACTGATCGGCAGTCTCGCCTCCGTCCCACTCTGCCCGGCCGAAGTGGCGCAGGCGGGCGACTGCTCCGACGAGAGCCGGGTCGGGCACGTGCGGGCCGCGGTCGGAACCGGGTCCGTGCCGCTCGAGCTGCCCGGCTCGCTCTACCTGTCGGAGCCGACCGAGCCCGGCGACGTGGCAGCGATCGCCGCCGTGATCCCCGCCAAGGTCGGCCCGATCGACCTCGGCAAGGCAGTCGTGATCAACCGCGTGCTGCTGCGTCCCTCCGACAGCGGCGTCGACGTGAGCGCCGATCTGCCGACGATCTTCGGGGGCGTCCCGCTCGCGCTGCGCCGCATCGAGATCGACGTTGACCGCGAAGGCTTCCTCCAGAACCCGACCGGCTGCGACGAGCGCACCTTCAGCGCGACCTTCACCTCAGGCGACGATCCGACGACCTCGGAAGTCGAGGCGGAAACCACCGCGACCACCAGCGTCCCCTCGCAGGCCACGGGCTGCGACAAGCTGCCCTTCTCGCCGCGCCTGCGCATGATCGCCGGCGCCCCCGGCCTGACAGCCAAGGGCTCGCACCCGCCGCTGCGGGCGATCGTCACGCAGGACCAGGGCGAGGCCGCGATCGCCTCGACCCGGGTGGCCCTGCCCGATGTGCTGCGACCCAACCTGCCCCAGCTACAAAAGGAGGGAGGACTCTGTCAGGAGGCACAGCTCGTCATTCGCGCCTGCCCGGCGGCCTCCCAGGTCGGAAGCGCGATCGCGAGGAGCCCGCTGCTGGCGAACGCGCTCTCGGGTCCCGTCTACATCGTGCAGCATCCGGGCAACCCGCTGCCCAAGCTGGCCGTGCTGCTCTCCGGCCAAGCGTCGCTGGATCTGAGCGCCCAGAACGCGATCGAGGGCATTCGCACCGTCAACACGTTCTCCAACGTCCCCGACGTTCCGCTGACCAGCTTCGAGCTTTCGATCAACGGCGGCCCCTCGGGCATCCTCAACGCCTTCGACAACCTGTGCAAGTCGCCGGCACACGCGGACGCGACCTTCACCGCCCACAACGGCAAGGCGATGTCCTCGGCCCCCGCGCTCGAGGTCGAGGGATGCCCGCGCGTCGCGCCGGCGTCGATCTCCTCGCTGTCGCGCGTCGTGCGCATGACGCGGCGTGGCGTGGTCAGGGTCGCGGTCAACTGTGCCAGCCGCGCCGACTGCGACGGCGCACTCACCCTGGACGGCCAGGTGAGCGTCTCCGCCAAGCGCAAGACACGGCGCCGGACGCTCGGCAAGAAGAGATTCTCGATCGCGGCCGGTACGACACGCACCGTCAAGGTGAAGCTGTCCCGTGCCGCCAGGCGCACGGTGCTGCGTCGCAAGCGCCTGCGGGCGCGGGCGACGGCCGCGGTGGGAGGCGCGAAGGCGACCCGCACGATCACGATCGTGGCGCCGAGGTGAGGAGACAGTCTGGTCTCCGGACGAGACCGGGCGAACGGATTCGCGATGCTGGGCTCATGGACTCGTAACACACTGGCGCTCGTTGTGGCGCTGACTGCCGCGTTGACGGTAGCTTGCGCGACCGCGGCCGCTGCGACGGTCGTCGGCGACATCTCCACGTTGGCCGGTAACGGCACGGGCGCCTACGGCGGCGACGGCACCCCGGCGGCGGCGGCGCAGCTCCACATGCCCAACGGCGTCGCGGCGGCCGGCGAGGACTTCTACCTCGGCGAGGGTTTCCTCGTCGCCGACAACTACAACAACCGTGTTCGCTTCGTGGACTCCGGCGGCGACATCGACACGGTCGCGGGAGGCGGCACCGGCGGGCTCGGTGACGGCGGCCCGGCCACCGACGCGACGCTTGCGGGCCCGGTCGCCGTCGTCCCGACCGCGAGCGACTTCTTCCTGGGCGAGGGCTTCCTGATCGGCGAGTTCTACGGCCACCGCGTCCGCTTCGTCGACTCCGGCGGCGACATCGACACGGTCGCGGGCACCGGTACCAGCGGCTACGGCGGCGATCACGGCCAGGCGACCACGGCGCAGCTCGGCTTTCCCAGTGGCGCAGCAGCCACCGGCGACGACTTCTTCCTCGGTGAGGGCTTTCTGATCGCGGACTTCGGCAACGATCGCGTGCGCTTCGTGGACTCGGACGGCGTGATCACAACCGCGGCGGGCACCGGCACCGGCGGGTTCGGCGGCGACAACGGGTTGGCGGTCGATGCCGCGCTGAAGCGACCAGCCGCGGTCGCAACCTCCGAGCACGGCTTCCTGGTCGCCGACTCGGCCAACAACCGCGTGCGCGAGGTGAGCGCAGCCGACCGCAAGATCAGGACGGTCGCGGGCGGCGGCGGCGCGGGGCTGGGAGACGGCGGCCCGGCGACGTCGGCGGAGTTGCTGCTCCCCCAGGGCGTGGCCGCAGCCGCGAACGGCGGCTTCCTGGTCGCCGACACCGCCAATCAGCGCGTGCGCCACGTCGATTGCGCCGGCGCGATCGCGACGGTCGCCGGCAAGGGCCCCGCCCTGTTCGGCGGCTACAACGGCGACAACATCCTCGCAACCGCCGCGCAGCTCAACTTCCCGATCGGCGTCAGCCCGACGAGCGCCGGGTCGTCGCTTGGGGAGGGCTTCCTGATCGGCGACAGCTTCAACAACCGCGTCCGTTTCGCCGAGCTGGACCTGCCGGGCCCGGGAACGCCGGGAGTGACGGTCACAGAAACCGGCGGATCGACCAATGTCGCCGAGGGCGGCGCCTCCGACACGTACCAGGTGGTTCTCAACAGCAGACCCACCGGCGACGTCCACGTGGCGCTCGATCCCGACGGCCAGGTGGAGACCTCGCCGGCCGGCCTTACCTTCGACGACTGCAACTGGAACGTTCCTCAGCAGGTCACCGTCAGCGCCGTGGACGACCAGGTGGACGAGCCCTCGCCGCATGCCGGCGTGGTCTCGCACTCGGCCTCCAGCGCCGATCCGGGCTATGACGGCATCTCCGTCGCCGACGTCAGCGCCGACGTAACCGACGACGACTCAGCCGGGGTCACGATCACCGAGTCAGGCGGCTCGACCGAGGTCTCCGAGGACGGCTCGGCCGACGACACCTACGACGTCGTGCTTCAGAGCGAGCCCACCGAAGCGGTGACGATCACGTTGACGCCCGACCCCCAGGTGAACGTCTCCCAGCCCAGCCTGACCTTCCAGCCCGGGGACTGGAACACCCCCCAGCAGATCACGGTCAGCGCCGTGGACGACCAGGTGGACGAGCCCTCGCCGCATG
>JBBDSD010000364.1:0-3615 GCA_040905065.1 Trueperaceae bacterium
AGGCTCGCTCGCCGTCCATCGCGAACGGACCCAGTCGGAACGGCGCGAACTCAGGCACGGCCGTGCCCGGTGCGCCACGACGGCCACGCGCTAGACTCAGGTCCATGTCCCGTCGCTTCGTGGCCCTGATCGCGCACGACAAGAAGAAGTTGGACCTCGCGCTGTTCGTCAAAGATCACGCCGACGTCCTGCGCCGCTTTCCGCTGGTCGCCACCGCGACCACCGGCGAACTGCTGCAGGAGAAGGCCGGGGTCGACGTCGAGCGGGTCCGGTCCGGCCCCCAGGGCGGGGACATGCAGGTCGGAGCCCGCATCGCCACCGACGAGGTGCTGGCCGTGGTCTTCTTCCGCGACCCGCTGACCGCCCAACCGCACGAACCGGACGTGAGCGCCCTGATGCGGATCTGCGACGTGCACCGCGTCCCGCTGGCGACGAACCTGGGAACCGCCGACGCGATCGTGGCGTGGTTGACGGAGCAGGGACCGAGCCCGACCGGCGGGACCGGCGATGGGCGGTAGGGTTCCCGCGTGAGCGAAGAAGCCATCCGTACGTTCCTGAACGACATGCGGTCGCGGCACGCCGACCAGATCGACGCCATCGACCTTCCCGACGGAACGGTCGAGTACATCGCCGGCCGCGTCGCGGACGGCGACGTCGACACGCTGACCTTCATGCTCAAGCTCGGATACCTGATGGGCCTGCAGAGCGGCTTCGCCGCAGGCCGATCGGGAGACGACGAACCGGACGGCAGCGGTCCCGGCGGCCCGATGCAAGCCTGACCACGCCCGGGAGCCGTTCGTCCGAGCCCGGGAGGTCCGCAGCGTCAGCCCGCCGCCGGCGGCGTCGCTGGCGTCTCGTGCAGCAGTTCGACGTCCACGTCGATCTCCGCGTGAAGACTGGCGGCCACGCTGCAGTACTTCGTCATCGCGAGTTCCGCGAAGCGGCGCGCGGTCCGTTCGTCCAGGCCGGGCACGTCGAAGCGGTGCACCGCGCGGATCTTCGTGAAGGCGCGCGGCGCTTCGTCGTGACGGTCGCCGGTCAGCTCGACGTCGTAGGCACGGATCTCCAGGCGACGCTTGCGAAGCATCTCGACGACGTCGTAGCCGCCGCAGGCGCCGACGGCGTTGAGGACCAGCTGCATCGGCGACATGCCGGTCTTGGCGCGCGCCTCGCCGTCGATCGATACCCGCAGGCCGTCGGCGCCGATGCCGACGAAGCGCTTGTCGACCAGGTGGTGCACGGTGGTGGTGAGGCGCTTCGGCTTCGCCTCGCTGGCTGCGGTCGGGGGGGCGTCGGACATGAACCGAGCATCACGGCGTCGCGTCCCCACGTCGGTCGCCTGCACGACCCGCCCGCGACGCACGATCGACACGCACGGTAGCGACGCGAGGTAGCGACGCGAGGTAGCGACGCGAGGTAGCGTGCCGGGCGTGCGACCGCCCGACGACGGACACGACAAGCGCGCTTGGCGCCAAAGCGCCCGCGCCGCCCGCCGCCACATCGACACCGACGCCTGGACCGAGGACCTGATCCGCGTGCTGCGCGATTGGCCGCCGCTCCGTCGCGCCGGAACGGTCGCCGGCTTCCTGCCCCTTCCCGACGAACCGGACCTGTCCGGCCCGATCGCGGTCGACGATCGCTGGGTGGTGCCCCGGGTCGATCCGGACGGCGGCCCGCTCCGGTTCCACCGACCGACCGGCGCTCTCGTGCGTCACCGGCTGGGGATGGAGGAACCGCCCCCGTCCGCGGCCTGCATCCCGTGGGACCGGATCGACCTGATCCTTGTGCCGGGCGTCGCCTTCGATCGGCGCGGCGTGCGGCTCGGGCGCGGCGGGGGGCACTACGACCGGACCCTGCCCCTCCTACGCCCGGACGCGCTACGCGTGGGCGTCGCGCATCCGGACGTGCTCGTGGACGCACTGCCGGAGGACCGTCACGACCAACGCATGGACGCCCTCGCCCTACCGACCGGCGTCGATCTCCTTCGCTGACCGATCGGGGTCGACGGGATCGACGCCGAACTCGCGGGCCAGCCGGCGGATGCGCGCCCGCACCAGCGGCGCGCGCGGGTCGCCGTCGACCAGGGCCCGCGACGCGGCCTCCCACAGTTCGAGATCGTCCTCCCACCGTTCGGCCAGCGCGAGCGTCGCGTCGGCGTCCCGGCCGGCCAGCGCGGCCTGCCGGAGCTCCTCGTTCCAGCGCTCGCGCGCCACCACCACGCCGTGGGCGTCGCTGTCGGGCAGGACCGGTCCGGGCGCGAGCGTCAACGCTTCGCGAAGACGTCCCCGCGCCAGCGCGGCCCGTGCGCGCGTCAGGTCTGCTTCGACCGGTACCTCGAACCGGTACGGCGAGGCGCTGACGGGGACGCGCGCCCGCAAGCGGCTCACGTGCGTTCGCAGTGCGCTCAGACCGTAGCCGTCCGCGTCGCCGAGCAGTTCCGCGTGCAGGCGGTGGTCGCTCAGGCCGTTCGGATGCTCGACCAGCATCAGCGCCACTTCGGCAAGGCGCCCCCGTAACGCGATCGGTCGACCGTGCAACCGCGCTTCGGGTCCACCCTCGGCGGCGAACGAAAGTCGAAGCGCGGGCGCGTGCCCGCGCAACGCCTCGCGGATCCGCACCGCCGCCGCCTCGCTCGGCAACCAGCGGTCCAGCACCGCGTCCGGGACGCGGTGGAGCAGCCGACGCACCCGACCGGGCATCGCGTCGAGGTCGCCCCCGCACGCCACCGTCGCAGCGGCGGCCACCGCGGCCCGCTCGATCGGTATGCGTCCGTCCGTCAGACACGGGGCGAGCAGCGAGCGCGGATCGCGGTCGTCAGCGACCCAGTCGACCAACGCGACCGCCAGCGTCCCGGAGGCGGCCGCAGCCGACCGGCCTCCCGGCTCCGCGCTCGATTCGACGCGGCTGAGCGCCTCGGCCCAGCGTGCGAGACGCTGCGCGTCGGCGACCCGACCCCACCGCAACGACGCCAGCACGTACGGCAACGCCACGTGGGCCACGGCCGCCCGAGGCGACGCTTCGACCGCCGCCTGCCAGGTCTCGGCCGCCTCCTCGTCGCGTCCCTCCGCGTACGCCAGCGAAGCGACCGTGGAACGCAGCACCGCGGCCAACGTCGGCAGCACCCCTTCCAGGCTCGCGTGCGCCTCTTCGAGGCTCGCACGCAGGCCGGCGGTCTCCCCCAGCAGCATCCGGGCGGAGACCAGCTCGTTCACGATGCGGAGCCGGCGATCCTCGTCCTGAACGCGCTTCTCGGCGTGGACCGTCAACGCCCACTCGAGCCAGGCGACCGCTTCGTCCAGGCGACCGTCCTGCAGGTAGGCGCCGCCCAGCGCCCCCGCGTTGCGCACCAGGTCGTACGGTCGGCCCGCCTCTTCGGCAGCGCGCACCGACGCCAGCAGGCACTCGATCGATCGATCGGGGTCGGGGTCGAGGCGCCCGGCCTGGAACAGGGTCAGCGCGTCCTCCCTTGCCGCCAACGCTTCGCGCGCCATGGCGAGTCCCGCGTCGGGCGGCAGCGTGCCCGCACGGCGGGCGCGCAACGCCGGTGCTTCGAATGCCGCCAGGTGCCGATCGATGTCGGGAAGCAGGTCGCCCAGGTCGCCGGTCGCGAAGGCG
>JBBDSD010000365.1:0-21629 GCA_040905065.1 Trueperaceae bacterium
GTGACCAGCACGAACACCGCCACCACCTCGAGCCGGCCGGCGTACATGGCGAAGGTCAGCAGCGCCTTGATGCCGTCCGGGAACCCGGCGTAGCTGCCCATCGGCCCCACCAGACCCAAGCCGGGACCGATGTTGCCGAGCGTGGCGATCGAGGCCGTGAACGCCGTCACGAAGTCGCTGCCGGCGATCACCAGCGTCGCCGTCAACGCCGCGAACACCGCCAGGTAGAGGGTCAGGAACGCCGTCACGGAGCGAAGCACCTCCTCCGGTACGGTGCGGGCGCCCACGCGGATCGGCAGCACGGCACGCGGATGCAACGCCCGCCGCACCTCGCGCGCGGTGTGCTTGGCGACCACCAGCAGGCGCACCACCTTGATCCCGCCCGCGGCGCTTCCGGCGCTGCCGCCCACGAACATGAGCAGCAACAGCACCGCCTGCTGGCGCGGCTCCCACGCCCCGAAGTCGAGCGAGGCGTAGCCGGTGGTGGTCACGATCGACAGGGTGTTGAACAGTCCGTGCCGCACGGCGTCCGTCCCCTGGTCGGGCCAGAGCAGCCAGGTCGCCGCGACAGCGGCCGTCGCCACGACGGCCAGGTAGGCGCGGAACTCCGGATCGCGCAGCAGCGCACGTGGGCGGCCCGACAACGCGCGGTACTGCAGCGCGAAGTTGACGCCGGCGAACAGCATGAAGCAGATCGCGATCCAATGCGCCGCGGCGCCGAGCCCCTCGAACGAGCGCTCTTCGGGACTGAACCCGCCCGCCGCGACGGTCGTGAACGCGTGCGCGACCGCGTCCAGCACGCTCATGCCGGCAGCCAGGTAGCCGACCAGGCAGGCCAGCGACAGCGTCAGGTACACCAGAAGCACGGCGCCCGCGGTGTTGCGGAGGCGTGGCGTCAGGCGCTCCTCGTTGGGCCCGGGCAGCTCGGCGGCGAACAGTTGCCGGCCGGCGATCGCCAGTTGCGGGAACACCGCGATGAACAGCACGATGATGCCGATGCCGCCGATCCACTGGCTCAACGCACGCCACAGGAACAGCGTGGAGCCGAACGATGCGAAGTCGGTCAGCACGGTAGCGCCGGTAGCGGTGAAGCCGCTGGTCGACTCGAACACGGCGTCCACCGGTGGCATGCCGCCGAGCGTCGCGTACGGAATCGCGCCCACCAGCGGCACCGTCGCCCACAGCGCCAGCACGGCCACCAGCGTCTCGCGCCGCGACGGATCGGTGCGGCGGGACCCGAACGCCACCGCCACCGCACCCAACACGCCCGCCACCAGCGCCAACCAGGCGAAGCCGTGCCAAGGCTCCCGTAGCAGCACCGACAGCGCCACGAACACCAGCGCCAACGCGGCGAGGCTCAGCAAGCCCAGCCCCACGATCTGCGGCGCGAAGCGGCCGCGGGTGCTCCGCAGCGACGTCACGTTCCGGTGCGGCGCTGCCGCTCCAGCCAAGCCTCGACCGCGGGAACGTTGTCGGGCGTGGTCACGATGTACAGGTGATCGCCGTGCTGCAGCGTGGTGTCGCCGGACGGGATCAGCACCTTCTCCTTGCGGAGGATGGCGCCGATCAGGCTGTCCGGAGGTGCGCCCAGGTCCCGCACCTTGCCGACCTGCGCCTCCATCGGGTAGACCACCTCCATCACCTCCGCTCGGTCTTCGATCGAGGCCAGGTGATCGACCCGGTCCAGCTTGAGCCAGTTCAGCACGTCCTGCAGCGCGGCGGCACGGGGCGTCAGGGGCGAATCGATGCCGACCCGTTCGAACAGGCGACGGTTGCGAGTCCGTCCCACCCGGGTAATGACCTTGGGCACGCCCAACTGCTTGGCGAGCAGGCTGGCCAGCAGGTTCTTGCCGTCGTGGTTCGTCACCGCCACCACCACGTCGCTGTCGTGCAGACGCTCCTGCTCCATCAGTTCGAGGTCGGTGCCGTCGCCGCGCAGCACCAACGCTCCGGGCAGGAGTTGCGCCAGCTTCGTGCAGCGGGCCTCGTCCCCCTCGATGAGGGTGACGCGCACGTGGGCGTCCTGCAGGCGCTCGGCCACCATGAAGCCGACGTTGCCGCCGCCGATGATGGTGACGCGCATGCGGCGCTTGCGGGGGGCGAAGTGGCGCTCGACCGCGTGAATCGACTCCTGCGTGCCCAGGAACACCACCTTGTCGCCCGGCTGGAGGATCGTGCGTCCCGACGGCACCACGAACGTCTCGTCGCGGATCGAGCCGACCAGCAGCGTGTTGGGGGGCACCTCGGCGTCGGCCAGCGACCGTCCGACGAACGGATCGCCCGGCTCCAGCCGGTACTCCCGCATCTGGATCCGACCGCTCGCGATCCGAGCGCTGTCCAGGGCGCGAGGGACCCGCACGATGTCGGCGATCTGATTGGCCAGCGTCCGTTGCGGCCACAACACGCGGTCGATGGCCAACCCCAGGCGCGTCATCGCCCCCTTCTGCGAAAAGGCGTCCAGGTAGCGCTGCCTGGAGACGAACGCCAGGGCGCGGTCGGCCCCCAACCCCTTCGCCGCCAAGCAGGCCAGCACGTTCACGTCGTCGTTCGCGGTGCAGGCGATGAAGGCATCCGCCTCGTCGGTGCCGGCCAGCTTCAGGTCGTCGGGGTCGGCGCCGTTGCCGCGCTGAAAGCGGACGTCCAGCGTCTCGAAGGTGCTGGCGCGGTCCTCGTCCTGATCGACGACGGTGATGCCGTGCGTCCGGTGCAGCGCCGTGGCGATCTGCAGACCGATCTCGCCACCACCGACCAGCACTAGGTTCACGAGCGGCCCCGCCCGACGGCGGTGACGCCCGCGCAGATCAGCACCAGGGCGGCCACGAACCCCGGCGCGAACCCGCCGTAACGCACGTACGGCGTCAGGCCGGTCGCGTGCGCGTAGCGGACGGACAGCGTGTCGGCCACGCCCTGCGGCAGGCGCTGCGTTACCGTGCCGGTCGGATCCACCGCGGCGGTGATGCCGTCGTTGCCGGCCCGCAGCAGCCAGCGTCGCGTCTCGATCGCGCGCAGGTTCCCCATCGCGAAGTGTTGCACCGCCCCGGCACCGGTCCCGAACCAGGCGTCGTTGGTGACGTTGATCAGAAGTTCGGCGCCGTCGGCCACCATGCCGCGCGGCACGCGCGAAAACACCGACTCGTAGCAGACGTAGGCGCCGACGGCGTTCCCGTTCAGCGACAGCGGCGCCGGCCCCGGCCCGGGCACGGTGTTCTGCAGCATCGGCAGCCCCAGCAGCCCGAACACCGCCCGGTAGAGCGGACGCGCTACGTTCAGGAGCGGCCAGCGTTCGCCGAACGGGACCAGCACGTGCTTGTCGTAGCGACCGCGGATCTGCGCCTGCTCGAGGGCGAATACCGCGTTGGTGCTACCCCCGTCGGCGCTGCCGCGCCCGCCCACCACGAACGCGGTGCCGGGCGCCGACGCTTGGATCGCCGAGCGGGCCGGCTCGCCACGGAATCCCTCCAGCGGAAAGCCCAGCACCGCACCCTCGGGCCACACCACCAGGTCGGGTGGGGCCGGCGCGCGCAGGGCGCCCTCGGCGGTCAGGTCCAGGTGGACGTCCAGCTCCTGGCGCGGCGTGATCGCGCGACCGAGCGGATCGACGTTGCCCTGCACCAGCAGCGCGGTGCGGTCCGGCTCCGGCAGCGCCGCCGACAGGGAGGCGAAGCGCGCCGCCCCACCGGTCCAGGCCGCGATCAGCACCGCGACGGCCAGAAGCGGCGCCAGCAACGGCGGCCGCGTGGACCGGACCCCCCCGCGGGCGCCACGGACGGCGGGCACGAACGGAGCGGCCAGCGCGGCGGCCGACGCGGTCGTCAGCAGGCTCAGGCCGTGCACGCCCACCAGGTCCGCCCACTGCGCGACCGGCGTGCCGACCCAGGCGTACCCCAGGGTGCCCCAGGGGAATCCGATGAAGCCGACGCTGCGCAGCATCTCCACGCCCACCCAGAGCGGCGCCAGCACGGCCAGCGTGCCGCGCCCTGGGCCCCCCACCCAGCGGGCGAGCGCCGCCGTACCGCCCCAGAACGCGGCCAGGGCGGCCAGCAACAGAGGGAAGGTGACCCAGAAGAACGGCGTCAACAGGGCGGAGAACGCCACGGGCAACCACAGCACGTGCAGGCCGAAGAAGCCGACGGCGAACGCCGCACCGACCCCGAACGCATCGCGCGGGCCGGAGCTGATCGCGATCAGACCGAACGCGACCGGCAGCGCCAGCAGCAGCAGCGGCCGCGCGTCCGGAGGCGCGGCGAACGACACGATCAGGCCGCAGAGGAACGCGATCGCGGCTCGGACGAAGGACGGCGCCAGCACGACCGCGCCCCTCAGGCCGGGCGGCGCAGCAGCGCGGCCAGCAGCGCGATCCGCTGCAGCGTCTCGCGGACGCGGACGTGCTCGTGGCGGGCGTGCGGACCGGAGCCGACCGCGCCAAGTCCGTCCAGCGTCGCTACGCCCAGGGCGGAGGTGAAGTTCCCGTCCGACCCGCCGCCGACCACCGCTTCGCTCAGGCGCAAGTCCATGGCGCGGAGGTGGGCGTGCGCTTCGGTGGCCAGGGTGCGGTTCGCCTCCGTACGCTCCATCGGCGGGCGGTTCATGCCGCCGGTCACGTGGACGTCGATGCGCGGATCGTGCGGCCGGTAGGCGTGCAGGGCGTTCACGACCCGGTCGCCCTCCTCGGCCCGTAGCACGCGCAGGTCGATCTCGCACGCTGCGTGCTCCGGGATCACGTTGCCGACGGTGCCGCCGTGCGCCACGGTGACGGCGACGGTCGTGCCGAGCCCGTCGTCGCTGGGCGGCTCGGCGAGCCCCTCGGCGAACAGCAGGAACCGAGCCAGCTCCCGCAGAGCGCTGGCTCCGGCGTGCGGGTCGTTGCCGGCGTGCGCCGAGACGCCGCGGAAGGCCGCGTGCAGCACGCCGACCCCCTTGCGGCCCACCTTGAGGGCGCCGTCGTCGCGGCTCATCTCGACCACCAGCACGCGCGCGTGCCGGCGGGCCTCCTCTTCGAGCAGTTCGCGCGAGTGGACGCTGCCCTGCTCCTCGTCGGAGGTGATCAGCAGCGTCACCGGTCCGCGCAGCGGTCCTTCCGAGCGGGCCAGCCGAGCGGCGTGCACGGCGGCGGCGATGCCGGCCTTCATGTCCAGGACGCCGGGACCGTGCAGCACGTCGTTCTCGTGGCGCCACGGCATCGGGTCGCGCAACGTGCCGACCGGCCAGACGGTGTCGTAGTGTGCCAGGATCAGCGTGGCGTCGCTGGGGTCGTTGCCCGGCAGGGTGGCGCGCACGACGTCGCCGACCTCGTCGCGAGCGATGCGCTCGGTCGACCAGCCGTCGCGGGTCAGCAGGTGCGTCAGGTGGTCGGCGAGCGCGTTCGCCGCTTCGAGATCGCCGGTCGGCGACTCGTGCTCGACCAGGTCGCGCACGGTGCGCAGGAAGGCGGGTTCCTCGACGTAGGCGCGGCGGAGGCGATCGGGTGCGTGCATGGCGGGCATGCTACCGCGGCGAAGGAGCGGTCCTGGATGCGAGGCGGTCGTGCCGCATTCGCTCCGCGAGATCGCGGACGCGCGGCTCCTGCGTGGTGCGCGCGTAGCTGTAGCCCAGCCGGAAGTCGCGCTCGGCCCGTGCCGGATCCAGATCCGCTTCGATGCGGGACCGCGACAGGTACACCTGCGCCAGCAGGACGTCGCGCATCCGTTGCGGCTTCACCGCGTGCAGATCGGAGAGCGCCTCATGATAGGCGACCGCCGCGCCGCGCAGGTCGCCGCGGTCGGCCAGCGTCTCGCCGCGCCGGAAGTGACGCGCGGCGCTGAACAGGAATTCGCGCACGCCGCCGACGATACCACCCGGCCGCGGCGGCCCTCTGCTCACGACCGGTCGCGCTCCGGCCCCATAGGGTCCGAACGCAGCGAGCGCACCGTCGCCTCGAAGCGGTCGCGATCGATGACCCCCCGCGAGGCGACCCAGGCGGCCGCCAAGAAGGCGAGCGGCGCGACCACGCCGAGCGCCAGGCGCAGACCGATGACGGTCGCGTCCGACTGCTCGACCATCCCCGGCCTGTAGCCGGTCCACGCCGCCGCCATGCCGGTCGCGAACACCCCGGCCGACCCCGCCAGCTTCTGCACGAAGGTGAACAGGCCTACCACGGTGCCCTCGCGCCGCACGCCGCTACGCGCCTCTTCGAATTCGACCACGTCCGGCAGCATCGCCCACGGCATCAACAGGGCTCCGGCCAGCGCCCAGCCGGCCGTCGCTGCGGGAAGCCACAGCCCCACCCCCAACCGTCCCTCCGGCGCGAACGCCGCCAACGCCGCCAACGACGCGGCCAGCACGACGCACGCCCACGCCAAGGTCGGTCCCTTGCCGGCCGCATCGGCGGCTCGGGTCCAGAACGGGAATGCCGCTACGCCGATGCCGAAGAAGCCGCCCAGCACCGGCGTCAGCCACGACGCCGGCAGCAGCAGCGCCGATTCCAGCACGAACGGCAGCACCGACGACGTCACCATCAGGCCGACCGTGACCAGGGCGAACGACGCTACGACGGTGCGCATCCCGGGCGCCGTCCACGCCGACCGGACGGCGGCGAACGGCGACTCGACCGGGACCGGTCGCTGCGCACGGACCGGTTCCGGCACCAGGAGCCCCGTCGTCAGGTAGGCGCCGGTCACCACCGTGCCCAGCACCACGCCCGCCAACGTCCAGCCCTCCGCTCCCGCCTGCGCCAGCCCGCCGCCCCCCTCGCCCAGCAACACCAGCGCCGGCGGCAGGGCGGTCGCTACCAGGGACGCCACCGTGCCGAACGCGGCGCGCCACGCGCCCAGCTCGGTCCGGTCCTGATAGCCGGGCGCCAGCTCCGGCGTGAGGGCCAGGACCGGCACCTGCACCAGCGTGTACGCCAGCGACGTCAGCGCGAACAGGGCCAGCGCCGCCACCGCCGCCCCGTCCTCCAACCGGGGCGGCACGGCGAACAACGCCGCCAGCGCCAGGCCGGTCGGCACCGCCCCCCAGCGCACGAACCGCAAGCGACCGAACCGGGGCGCCAAGCGGTCGCCCCACCAACCGACCGCGGGATCGAGGAAGGCGTCCAGTGCTCGGCCCGCCACGAACACGCCGGCCGCCCAGGCGGGCGGCACGCCCGCCGCGTTCACCAGTAGGTAGAGCAACCACGCGTTGACCGCCACGAACGCGGTCGAGGCCCCCACGTCCGACACGCCGTAGGCGATCCGCACCCAGCGAGGCGGCATCGACCGCCGGACCGTATCGCCCCGGGGTTCGGTCACGGCGTAGGGCCGGCCAAGGCGTGCAGCGCGATGCCGACCGCCGCCGCCACGATCCGCGCCAGCGACGTCCGCAACAGGGTTCCCAGGTTGCCCGGCTCGCGCGGCGCGACCAGCACCAGGTGGTGGCGCGCCGGATCGAGCGGTCGCCAGCGCTTCGCGAACGTCGCCAGCACCCGCGCTGTGCCCTTCGACCGCTTGGCTTCGATCGTGGCGTCGTCGCGACGCACCGGGATCGCGCGATCGGCGCACGCGGTGCGCAGCTCATGGGCCTGCGCTGCGGGCGCACGGTCGTGCAGGCGCACGTCGTGCACCAGCTCCGGCGCGAAGCGGATCAGGTCGCGCACCGCGAAGTGCCCCAGCACCCAGCCGTACGGCAGCGAAGGCGCGTAGCGCGGCAGGCGGACGAGCGGCGTGGCGGCACCGCGGACGTCGTCGGGAGCGGGACCGGGGTCAGCCGGCGTCATCGTCGTGCGGAGCGTCGTCGGATGCGACCTCCTGGCCGAACGGCGCCTCCATCCCCTGCCGGGCCGCCTCGCGCGCCGCGGCCGGCGCCCACGACAACGCCAGCACGCCCCGGTACGCCCGCCGCGCGTCGTCGCGGCGCCCGTCCAGGTCGTACAGCTGCCCCAGGCGCGCCAGCAACCAGCCCGGCAGCTGTGGAGGGGAGGTGAAGTCGCCGCGCGACGCGTCGCGCAGGACCGACAGCGCCTCGGCCGCGTGCCCGTGCTGGACCAGCACTTCCGCCTCCGCGTAGCGGGCCTCGGGTCCCTCCTGTTCGCGAAGCGCCGTCAGCAACGTCGCCGGATCGTCGTACGCCTCGGCGAGCGCCGCGTCGCGCAGCGCACGCGCCCGCGCCTCATGGCTGGCAGGCACCGGTTCCGGATCGTGCAGCTGGGCCGAGGCACGCGCCTCCAGCCTGCGACGCACGGCGGGCAGATGATCGACCGGCAGGGCCACCACCACCGGGCGGCCTGCGTGCCGCGCGGCGGCGTGCAGGATCCGGTCCGTCATGGCGTCGGCCCGCTCCTCGATCCAGTCGGTGCCCGGGCCGTCGCCGAACGCTGTGGCGCGGGCGCGCTGGTACGCCTCCACCGCAGGGACCAGCGACGTCCGCACGCCGTTCAGATCGAGGGTGCCCGACAGCAGGTCGACCAGCGGACCGCGCGTGGTCTCCAGTTCCTGGAGCGCGGCACGTCCGGGGCCTGCCTCGCCCACGAAGGCGTCGAACGAGGCGGCCGCCTCCGGATCGGGCGACGGCGACCCCACCGGCTCGACCGGCACGCCCGCCCGGCGGGCCCACGGCACCACCGTCATGGTGAGCGCCGGTTCCTCGAGCTCCTGCCACGCCGGGTCGCTCAGCGCATCGTCTGCGTGCAGGGCGGTGGTCAGGACCGCCGCCGGGCGGACGGCGGCCACCTGCTCCCGTACGGTGACGACGTTGTAGCGCGGAAAGCGCAGGTGGAACGGACCGACCAGGGGAACGAGGACCAGCGGCATGCCCGCATGGTACCGTCCGCCACGACGAATTTGGGGCATGACGCCCGGGGCACGCAGGAGGGAGGGAGCGCCCATGTACGGACCGACTCGACCACCGGCCTGGCATCGCGACCTGCTCTGGGTCGCGGGCGTGATCCTGCTCGTGGCCACCGTGCTGGGTACGGGCGCCCTGCTCTGGTGGCGCTTGGCGGACGCGGACACCGGCCCGCGCCTGGTGGAGCGGGGCCTGCGCCTGACGCTGCTGCCCGGACCGACGGTGGGGGACGAGGGAGCGGCGCTGCAGGTCCGCTCCGCCAGCGGCATCGAGGCGAACGAACCGTTCGAGGTGCTTCCCGGCAGCGGCGTGCAGGTCGACCCGACCGAGTTGCAGGCGTTCGACGGGGCGGCCGCGATTCAGCGCGTCGCCGGCGTCTGGTCGGAACGGATCGTGAGCGACGGCTCCGAAGCGCTGCTGAGCGGGTTGGGGGACCCGGAGCTGCGCGCGCAGTTGGATCGCGTCTTGGACGGACCGGGGGTGCGCGTGGTGGACGCCGAACTTGCGCGCACGCTGATGCCGGCGGGGCTCGAGACCGGGTCGCGCCTGGCCAACTGGCCCCTGCAGGCGCAACAGAATCCAGGCGAACCGGTCCAGCCGGTCGTCGGACTGTTCCAGTTCTTCGACGCGGACCAGCTGCAGGGCAGCACCAACCGACAGGTGGGCGAGGCCGCCGTGATGCGCCTGGCCGAGGTCACCATCCGCGAAGGAGCCGAGGAGGCCCGCGCGTCGATCGCGAACGCGACCCTGCTCGCCGCCTACGACGCCGGGCTGGGGGCCGCGCGCGAAGCGCTGCACGATCTGGTGGTCGCCACCCTGACCGGCCGCGAGGCGCAGGCGGACGACCGGCTCGCCGAAGCTCGCGAGATCCAGGCCGTCGCGGCCGAAGAGGCGAGCGAGCGTCCGGGATTGGCCGGCCTGCTGCCCGAAGCCGAACTTGCGGGCTTGACGCCGGAACAGGCCAACGAGCGGGTCGTGCAGGCGTTGGCGGAGCGGCTCTGGACCGAAGGGCCCGAACCGCTCGCGAGCCTGCTGGAGAACGACCCCCGTGCGCAGCGCGCGGTCGCCGCCGGTCCGGTCCTGGCGCCGTTCACGCGCCATGGGGCGGCCCGAGCGCGTGGCGTGGTCTGGGCGTCGGCGGTGATCGCGGTCGTCGCCTGGGTGGCGATGGCCGCCTTCGCCCGCGGCGCGGGTCGCTGGACGCGGCCCGGTGCGGCGATCGTGCTCGGCGTCGCGCCGTTCGCCGTCGTGGCGTGGTGGGCGTCGGCACGGTTGGAGGCGTGGGCGGCGGCCGGATGGCCGGCGGGCGTGGCCGCGGAGGGCACCTTCGCGCAGTGGGCCGGGCTCACGCGGGTGGTGGCGGCCTCGCTCCCCGCCGACGCCGTCGAGGCGGCGGTACGGACCACGGTGATCGTGGGCGGGATCGGCGTGGCCGCGTTCGCGATCGGCCTGCTCATCCTGGCCGCGTCGGCGTTCCGCCCGCGTCGGCGGGGTCCGTTCTGACCAGGGTGCCGTCGGGCGCCCGCCCCCACAGGTCGGGAGCAAGGCCGGCCTCTGCCACCATCGCGGCCAGGTCGCTCAGCGGCAGCGGATGCCGCTCGCGCCCCGCCACCGCCACGAACGCCGCCTCCAACAGGTTGGTGGGAAGACTGCGACCGTCGATCCGCGGGGTGGTGGTCGCGACATAGCGGACCCCGCGGGCCGCGAGGTCGCGCAGGTCGCCTGCGGTGGTGGTGTTGGTCAGGACGATCTTGCCGCTCAGGTCGGGCGGGGCGAAGCGCGCCAGCAGGTGGAAGTCCCCGGCGACGCCGTCCGCATCGGCGATCCGGCGCGAGCGCCACGAGGTGGCCGCGGGGGCGTCCTGCTTTGTGCCGGTCGGGTAGATCCACGCCATGGGGAGCCGCGTCACCAGCGGTGCCAGTACCTGCGCTGTGCGCGCCATCGTCGCTAGTTCGCGCGGCAGGATCGGTACGCCGAGAAGGAACGCGAGGTCGCCCAGCACGAGTTTCGCGCCGTGTGCGTGGAGGGCCTCGGCCATGCCCCAGCGATCGACCGCGCTGGTGACCAGCATGCGGCGATCCGCCCAGCCGATGGCGGCGTCCAGCAGCTCCACGGCGCGCGGCTCCAACGTCGCCTTCAGGCCCGCCCCGCACACCACCGGGGTGGCGCCCGCGTGCCGCGCCAGGCGGGCACTCTCGCGGAAGGTGTAGCTCCTCCCCGCGACGTGCAGGCGCAGATCGGTGCCGCCCATGCCGAAGGCGTCCACGTGGTCGGCCAGCTCCTCGTAGCTGTGCGCCGCGGCCCGCAGGTCCCCGTCGGTGCCGCGGCGCTCCAGCCGCACCCGTCGCCCCAACAGCTCCAGCTCGACGGTCGCGTCGCGTCGCGAGGAGCCGGTCGATACGCTGACCACCCGCAGCGGGCGCTCGGAATCGTGTGGGGACGACGTCACGGCGTCATGATACGTCGCAGCGGCGTCCCGCGTCGGCGATCGCTCCGAGCGACCGGAGTTCTCGGCGCGGTGGACGGCGGGTCCGGGCGACGCGCCGGGCCGCACGACCGGTGCTACCCTCGCGCCATGAGCGCCCCGAACGAATCCACCCAGCCCCGCATCACGGTCGTCGGCGCCGGCATGGCGGGCTCCGATGCGGCGCTGGCCGCAGCGCGCTTGGGCGTGGCGGTCGACCTGTACGAGATGCGCCCCGCGAAGACGACGCCGGCACACGTCAGCGAGCGCTTCGCCGAGATGGTGTGCAGCAACAGCCTGGGAGGCGAGTCCGAGACGAACGCCAAGGGCCTCCTCCAGGCGGAGATGCGGACGGTCGACGGCACGGTGCTGAGCGCCGCCGACGACGCCCGCGTACCGGCCGGAGGCGCGTTGGCCGTCGATCGGGAACGGATGGCGGAGGCGGTGACCCGCCGCGTGCACGCCGATCCGAACGTCACCGTGCACCGCGAAGAGCTGACCGAGATTCCCACTGGGGTGGTGGTGCTGGCGACCGGTCCGCTGACCAGCGACGCGTTCGCCGATGCGATCCGCGAGCGGATCGGCGAGTCGTTCCTCGGCTTCTACGACGCTGCCGCGCCGATCGTGGACGCCGACTCGATCGACCGGGAGATCGCCTACCGCAAGGGACGCTACGACCAGGCCGCGGACTACCTGAACCTCCCGCTGCGCAAGGACGACTACGACCGCTTCTACGCCGCTATCGCCGAGGCGCGCAGCCACACGCCGCACGAATGGGAGAAGCTGGAGTTCTTCGAAGGCTGCATGCCGATCGAGGAGCTGGCCCGCCGCGGCTACGACACCCCCCGCTTCGGACCGATGAAGCCGGTCGGACTGGAGCACCCCGAGACCGGCGAGCGGTTCTTCGCCGTGGTGCAGTTGCGACAGGAGGACGCCGACGCCCGGATGTGGTCGCTGGTCGGGTTCCAGACCGGACTCAAGTGGGGCGACCAGGCGACGGTGGTCCGCACGCTGCCCGGCCTTCAGGACGCCGACATCGTGCGCTACGGCGTGATGCATCGGAATACCTACCTGAACGCCCCGCGCTTGCTGGGCAATGATCTGGCCCTGCGCGCGCATCCGGACCTGTTCGTCGCCGGCGTGCTGGCCGGTACCGAGGGGTACCTCGAGTCGTCCGCCACCGGCTGGCTGGCCGGCCGCAACGCCGCCCGCCGCGCGCTGGGGCAGGCGTCGGTGGTGCCGCCGCACGCGTCGATGCTGGGCGGCCTGGTGCGGTTTTTGTCCAGCGCCAATCCGGACGGGTTCCAACCGATGAACGCCAACTGGGGGCTGGTGCCCGACGCTCCCAAGAAGCACCCCGAAAACGGTCGCCGCATGGGCAAACGCGACCGTCGGTCGTGGATGTACGCGCAGGGGTACGCCGCGTTCCGGGCCTGGCTGGCGGAGCTCGGCTGGGAGGCGCGCGAAGGGCGCCCCACCGTGCTCGCCTCCGCGCGCACGGCACCGCTCGTCAGCGAAGCCGGGTCGACCGGCGAGGGCACGGCCGATCCGGGTCGGCCCGCGCCCGCCACCACCTCCGGGTAGCATGGCCGGCATGGCCGTCATCGATCTGCGCAGCGATACCGTCACCGTTCCGGACGCCGCCATGCGGCGAGCGATGGCCGACGCCGAGGTGGGCGACGACGTCTACGGCGAGGACCCCACCGTGGTCCGCTTGCAGGCGGAGCTGGCCGAACGGGCCGGCATGGAGGCCGCCCTGTTCTTCCCGTCCGGCACCATGAGCAACCAGGCGGCGTTGGCGGCGCACACCCGGCGCGGGGTCGAGGTGATCGCTCCCGAAGGCGCGCACGTCTACGAGTACGAGCTGGGTGCCATGTCGCTGCTCTCCGGGCTCACGCCGCGCCTGATTCCGGCTCCGGCCGGCGTGCCCGATCCGGTCGACCTCCGTGCCGCCGTGCACCGCAGCGTGCACCAGGCACCGACCGGGCTGGTGGTGCTCGAGAACACCCACAACAAGGCGGGCGGGACGGTCCTGCCGTTGGAGCGACAGGACGCCCTGATCGACGTCGCGCACGACGAGGGGCTGCCCGTGCACCTGGACGGGGCGCGCGTCTTCAACGCCGTGGTGGCGAACGGCACCGATCTGGCCCGCACCGTGCGTGGGTTCGACTCGGTGTCGGTCTGCCTCAGCAAGGGACTGGGGGCGCCGGTGGGATCGGTGCTGTTGGGCTCGGCGGAGTTCCTGCGCGAGGCGCACCGCTTTCGCAAGGCGTTCGGTGGCGGCATGCGGCAGGCGGGCGTGCTGGCCGCCGCGGGCCGGGTCGCGCTTCGCGATGGTCCGGCACGGTTGGCCAAGGATCATCGCCGCGCGCGGGCGCTGGCGGAGGGTCTGGCGCGGCTGCCCGGGGTGCGGCTGGACCTGGCGCGCGTACAAACGAACATGGTGTACCTGGAGGCAGCCGACGCGCCGAACCTGGTCGCGGCCCTGGCGGAGCGCGGGGTCCGAGCGAACGCGCTGTCCGCCAGCACCGTGCGTTTGGTGACGCATCATCAGATCGGCGACGTGGACGTGGACGCTGCCGTGCGTGCGATGGGCGAGGTGCTCGAGCGGCGCACGGCGGCCTGAGGTGCGCGCAGTCCTGCTTGCGCATCCGGCCGGCCACAGCCTGAGCCCTGTCCTGCACGACGCCGCCTTCGCGGCGTGCGGGATGGATGCCCGCTACGAGGCGTGGGACGTGCCGCCGGAACGCCTGGCCGACGCCGTTGCGCGCTTGCGAAGCGACGGTGCGGTGCTGGGCGCGAACGTCTCCGTGCCGCACAAGCGGGCCGTGATCGATCTTCTCGACGAGCTCCGGCCGGCGGCCGCCGCGATCGGTGCCGTCAACGTGCTGGTCCGCGACGGGACGCTGTGGATCGGGGACAACAGCGACGCCGAGGGCTTCCTGCGATCGGTGCGGGAGGCGGGTGCCCCTGTGCCCGGCGGCGCTGCGCTGCTGATCGGCGCTGGGGGCGCCGCGCGCGCCGTCGGGTTCGCGCTGCTGGAGGAGGGAGCTGCTTCGCTGCAGATCGTCAACCGGACGGCGGAGGCGGCGGAGCGATTGGCGCACGACCTCGCGTCGCGGTTTCCGGACGCCGAGGTCGCCGCCGTGCCGGCGCCCGGGCTCCGGTCCGCTGCGGACGGGGCCGACCTGATCGTGAACGCGACCTCGGTCGGCATGGCGCGCCACGGCGTCGATCCGGACGCGAGTCCGCTCCCGGCGGAGGTGTTGGACGGGCTCGGTACGGTGCGGGAGCGTTGGGCGGTCGATCTGGTCTATCGCCCGCGCCGCACCCGCTACCTGCGCGACGCGGCCGCCGCCGGGTTCGCGACGGTGGACGGCCTGGGCATGCTGCTGCATCAGGGCGCGGTGGCGTTCGAGGCGTGGACCGGTCGACCTGCGCCGCTGGAGGCGATGCGCGCGGCCTTGACGTCGGCCCTGCCCGACCCGAGCGACGCCAGGCCGTGAGGCCGCCCACCCCCGAACGCCTGCGGTTCGCGCGGGACCGACCGGCTCACGTGGCGATCCTGGCCGACGTGCACGGCATTTTCGCTCCGCTCGCCGCGGTGCTGGCCGATCTGGAGACGGTCCGCCCGGACCGCGTGGTGGTGAACGGGGACTTGGTGAACCGCGGCCCGGACGGCGTCGCGGTGCTGGAGCGGCTGGAGCGGGTACCGGGACCCCGCGTGCTGGGCAACCACGACGACCTGATGCG
Organism: Trueperaceae bacterium; assembly: GCA_040905065.1. Lineage (GTDB taxonomy): Bacteria > Deinococcota > Deinococci > Deinococcales > Trueperaceae > SLSQ01. Next base: position 15,017 of record JBBDSD010000365.1, read on the forward strand.
GATGTGGGTCGAGCGCGACCCGGCGTTGCCCCCCGCTTGGTTCGACGAACCGTTCTGGCGCGGGAACGCCTGGTGCGCCGAGAGGCTCGAGCGCAGCGGATGGCTCGACCGCATCGCCACCTGGCCGCTCGCCGTGCGGCTCGACGTCGACGACGGGCCCTCCGCGCTGGTCACGCACGGAAGTCCACGGCACTACCGCGAAGGGTACGGTCCGCACCTCGCGGACGCGTCGGTGTCCGAGATCGCCGAGATGCATCCGGTCGAGATGTTCGTCGGGTCGCACACGCACAGGCCGATGGACCGCACGGTCGGGCGGCACCGGGTGGTGAACACCGGAGCGGTGGGCACGCCGTTCAACGGCGATCCACGGGCGCACTACCTGCTGCTGCACGGGGACGGCACGAGCTGGGAGCCGGAGTTCCGACGGGTGGCGTACGACCGCGAGGCGGCCCTGGAATCGTTCGAGACCAGCGGCTACCTGGAGCACGGCGGCCTGGCGGCCCGCATCCACTGGGTGGAGGCGGCCACGGCGCGCAGTCTGTTGACGCCGTTCCTGATGTGGTGCGACGAACGCGACGGTGCCGCGTTGGACCTGGACTCGTGGCGCCGGTTCGTGCGCGAGCGCGCCGGCCGGATCGAGGCCCCGGACGACGTGGGCGCACGCGTGGTGCGGCGCAGCGACCTGGCCGGTCCCGGCGGGACTCAGGGCGCGTCGCCGTCTCGAGGCTGACGGGGAGGGAGCTGCTGGAGGGGCGCCCGCGGTCTGCGCGTCAGGTTCCGGTGCGCTCGATCCTCCACGCCCCTTCGCGAATCGCGATGAGGCGCAGTCCGGACGGGGGATCGTTTGCGATGTCCTCCAGAAGGGCCTGGGCGGTCGCGACGTCCAACTCGAACCGGCGAGCGATGACGTCGACCTTGGCGATCAACGACATGTCGGAGCTGGACAGGAACCGCTTGAGGCGGGTGCGCAGGTCGCCGTCCTGGTCGTCGTGCCCGTCGGGCGTGACTTGCACGCCGTCGCTCGCTGCGTCGCGCACGGCCGGTCGCGCCTCGGCCTGCGGCTCGCGCTTCGCGACGTCGTCGGACGCGTAGTAGGTCGCCGGCCGGGGACCCTCCTCCGCCTCGACTTCGAGCGCCGCCTCGTTCGCGTCCGGTGCGTGCGCGGCGTCCCCGCGGACCGGCTCGCGCTCGGCGGGGTCTTGGTCCGCGTCGATCAACGGACGCAGGAAGTCGTCGTCGTAGCCTCGGTCGAACGCGTCAGCGTCGGGATCGGCGAAGTCGTCGGGCCAGAGCGCCCGCTGTACCGGTTCGCGACCCGGGTGTGGTCGGGGTCGCCTGCGCAACGGGTCGGGCGCGGACGCGACCTCGTCGTCGCTCCTCTTCGGTTGGGACGCCCGTGAAGGACGCGCTTCGCCCAAGCGGATCCGTTCCGGCTCGTGCGATCCGCGCGCGGAGAAGCGTCCTTCGCGCGGAGCTTCGCGGCGCGAGCGACGCGTACGCTCGGGCGGTTCCGGTGCAGGTTCGCGGGGCTCGGGCTCGGGTTCTGGTTCGGGCTCGCTCGCAGCGCCGGTGCGGGCTGCGTCGAGGGGAGCGGTCCGGTCGACGTTCCGGGCCGGTGCGGCTCGCGTGCGGGCCTCTCGGACGCGCCACGGCGCCACCGGTCGTTCCAGGTGGGGCTCGACGTCGTCGGGGGCAGATCGCGCCGGCGCGGCCGGTGCGTCTTCGGGCGGTATCTCTTCGGGCGGTACCTCCGCGGGTGGCTCCTCCGTGTGCGTCGCCTCGTCGGGCGCCCGTACGTCGCGCGTTGCGCGGTCGTGCCGCGTGGGGGAGGCCGGTTCGTGCAGCGTCGGTTCGTGCAGCGTCGGTTCGTGCAGCGTCGGTTCGTGCAGCGTCGGACCGCGAGGGGCTGGGCTTCGAGGAATCGCGGTTCGAGGGTTCGGTTCGCTCGGACTCGGTGCAGGCGGCGTAGGGGCGCGGGGAGTCGGCACGGTGCGCTGAGGCTCGTCGGCTCGTCGGGGTTCCGGTCGTTCGAACGCCTCGTCGGTCGTCGTGCCCGGGTCGATCCGAGGCTCGGGGTCCGTACGGCGTGGGCCCGATCCGAACCAGCCGCGGGCGCGTGCCATCAGGCCGCCGAAGCCGCCTTCGTGGTCTTCTTCCTCGAGGCGTTCCAGCGGATCGTGGGCTTCGTCGCGCCGCTTGGGACGCACTGCGGGGGCGCGTGGCACGTCGCTCCACGGGTCACTCGCTTCGCTATCCCCCCACGCATCGGCCGGAGGCGGGCCGAAGCTTGCACGGTCGCCTCGTGCACCGGCGTCGTGCGCGTCCGAGACGCTCGGCGTAGCGTCGGCCCCGCCGTGCGGAGCGGGGCCGTACGATTCGGGGCCGTACGACTCAGGGCCGTACGACTTAGGGCCGTACGGATCGGTTACGTGCGAAGGGGTGCCGTGCGGGGGCGCCGGGGACCGATCTTCTTCGCTGCCGCTCCGTTCGGCGGCGTCGCGCGGACCGTCGTCCCCCGCCACGTTGCTCGCGGGCGTGGGGACGGTCGGCGCGGTCGGTGCGTCGCTCCGGGAGGCTTCGGTCGTCGTGGACGGATCGTCGCGGTGGCTGTCCCAGGTGCTCGGTTGGACCTTGGGGCGCGACCGGCGCGGTCGTTTCGAGACGCCGATCCGGAGATCGTTGCCACGCAGCTCGAGCGTGAGTTGATCGTTGACCTGCAGGTCGTGGCGATCGTAGACCGGACCGAGGCCGCTCAGGTGGCGGGGCGGTTCGGACCACAGTTCCAGCGGGGCGTCCGCTTCGGTGTCGTGCGCCAGGAGTTCGCCTGCCGGCAGGCGACCGGCTAGGGCGAACGGAAGTTGAAGGGTGCCGCTGCGAAGGCACAATCGCGTGATGCTGACGGCGTGCTTCTCGCCGTTCGGTCCGTGTCCCGTCGCGTGCGTCGCGTCGTGATTCACGTGCGCCTCCATCTCCTCCGCGAGTCCGAGTCTAGCAGGCGACCCGAGGGCCGGCCGCGTCGCCGGTCAGCGCGACCGGTTCGCAGCGACCAGCACGGCGGTGATGAGCAGGAACGCCGTCAGGGCCAGCACGGGGATGGTGATGAAGCCGAGCCAGTCGATGTAGGCGGCATTGCACGGCACGCCGCTTCGGCAGGCGGCAGGGAAGCCGAAGCCGGGGATCTTCTGCACGCCCACGTGGTAGCCGGCCACCAGCACGCCGAGCAGCGAGAACGGCAGGGCGTAGCGCACCACGCCGACGTCGCCGCGCCAGGCACCGATGCCGAGCACGATCGCGAGCGGGTACATCAGGATCCGCTGGTACCAGCAGAGCGTGCACGGCAAGAACTGGTGCACCTCGCTGAACCAGAGGCTTCCGATCGTGGCGATGAGCGCCACCAGCCAGGCGACGTACAGTCCCGAGGCGCCCCGCAGGGGCACCGCGGACGCTGGCGTCACTGCGAGGCCAGAGCCGATTCGATCGCGTTGCGGACGGCTTCGTAGCTGGCGCTGACTTCGGAGCCGTCGACCAGCACGCTGGGCGTGCCGCGCAATCCGATCGCCTGGGCGGTGCTGACGTCGGCACGGACGGCGTCGAGCATGCGGTCTTCCGAGACGCAGGTTCGAACCTCGTCGTGGTCCACGTCGGCGACGTACTCGTCGACGAGGCCGAGCGCACGCCGTTCGTCGAGGTTGTCCTGGCTGCGGTAGGCGACCTCCTTGAACGTCCAGAAGGCGTCGTTGTCCTGCTCGAACACGCACTCGCCGACCTGGGCCACCCGTTCGGACTCGGGGCTGATGACGACGAAGTTCTTGAAGTACATCGAGACGTCGCCGGTCGCGACGAACTCGCGTTCGAGCCGTGGAGCGACGTTCGCCGCGAAGGCGCCGCAGGCGGGGCAGAGGAAGTCCTCGAACACCACGATTTGGACGGGCGCGTCCTCCGCGCCCTTCCGAGGCTGCTCGGCGAGGTTCAGCTGCGTCGGGTCGGCCGAGGCACCGCCCAGGCGGGGCACGATCAGGAGAGCGGCGACCGCCACGAGGGCGACGGCGAGGGTGGCGAGCATCAGGGGGCGTCCGGTCATGGCGTCATCCTATCCAAGAGCACGTGAGAAGCGTGCTGGTCACGTTCAGAAGCCGGTGCGATGATGGTCGATGCCTTCGAAGACATCGATGAAGGTCCGCATCGCTTCCGGCTCGATCTCGTCGAACCGCTGCAGGCGTTGCCAGGCGGTGAAGGCGTAGCGCGTCTCCATCTCCGGCCTAGGCACGATGGCGATGCGTTGGTAGCTGCGTGCCACCTCCTGAAGGGCCGAGACGCGCCGGCTCGTCTCCTCCTCGTCCTCGCCGGGGCGGTACCAGAGGACCACACCGCCGTCCTCCATGTTGTGCACCAGTTGCTCGTCGTGGACGTCGTCCCCGGGCAGGTAGGCGCCCCAGGAGGCCAGGCCGGGCGTGTGCGGACCGGAGGTGGGCGGATCGGTGTTGTACGGCGGGATGCGAGTGCCGAGCGAGATGTGCCGGTTGCCCTGGCTCGAGAACCGTTCGCCGGGCTTGTTCGCTTCCTGCACGATGTTCACCACGATCGGCAGCACGATGAGCGCGACCACGCCCGCGATGCCGACGATCCACGGGAGGCGAGAAGGCTTCTTCGACGAGGCGCGTCGGCGCTGGCTGCGCTGCTTGTTCTTGGGTTGGGACATGATACGTGACGCTACCAGGCGGCGCTGCGCCCCCCCGTCAAGCGAAGGACGGGCGGCGACGCGGGCGGCACGTCGTGGAACTCGCACGGTCGGGCCGAGCGACCTTGCTATCGTGCGGGGCGAGCGCGGCCTCGCGCGCCGCCCGACGAGGGTGGCGCTCCCGGCGAGGCCCCGCGCAGTTCCGACTTCCCGAGGGAGGGATGCATCATGGCCTACGAACTTCCCGATCTTCCGTACCGCGCCGACGCGCTCGAACCGCACATCGACGCGCGCACCATGGAGATCCACCACGGCAAGCACCACGCCGGGTACGCCAGCAAACTGGCGGCCGCCGTCGAAGGCACCGACCTGTCCGGCAAGAGCGTCGAGGAGATCTTGCGCCTGGGCGTCGATCGGCTGCCGACCGCCGTCCGCAACAACGGGGGCGGCTACGCCAACCACAACCTGTTCTGGGAGGTCCTCTCGCCGAACGGTGGCGGCACCCCGAGCGGGGAGCTGGGCTCGGCGATCGATGCCACCTTCGGTTCGTTCGGCGCCTTCCAGGAGGCCTTCTCCGACGCTGCCACCGGTCGGTTCGGCAGCGGCTGGGCGTGGCTGGTGGTCAAGCCCGGCGGCGAACTGGCGGTGTACAGCACGCCGAACCAGGACAGCCCGCACATGGACGGCGACGTGCCGGTCCTGGGCCTCGACGTCTGGGAGCACGCCTACTACCTGAACTACCAGAACCGCCGTCCGGACTACGTCGCAGCGTTCTGGAACCTGGTCGGTTGGGACGCGGTCGCGAAGAAGTACGCCGCGGCGCGCTGAGCGCGAACGCGCGATCGATGGCGTTGCCCGTGACCTAGGCGGCGCCGATCGGAACCGAGACGGGCACGGGGCGATCCCTCGTGCCCGTTCGCGCGTGTCCCGGTAGCGAAGTTGCACCGTGGCGCGCCGGTCTACCCTCGAGCGTGGACGATCGGCGCGAACGTGCGCTCACGCTGGCGATGGCCGGCCTCTGCCTCCTCCTGGCGACCGTGGGTCTGGTGTCGCACCTGGCTCCCGGACGCCCGGTGCCGACGATCGAGGAGCCACCGCTCCAGGTCGCCGTCAGCGGAGCGGTGCGCGCGCCCGGAAGCTACGAGCTGCCGTGGGGCACGCGCGTCGACGGGCTGATTCGTGAGGCGGGCGGACTCGCCGACGGGGCTGCGGAGGACCTGATCCGACCGGCGGTCCGGTTGGTCGACGGCGAACGCGTGCACGTGCCGTACGCCACCACCGCGAACGACGATCCGCGGATCTCCCTCAACGAAGCGCACGTGCACGACCTGGAGCGCCTGCCCGGCATCGGTCCGGCGCTGGCCGGCCGCATCGTCGCGGACCGGCCGTTCCACCGGGTCGACGACCTCCTGCGCGTGCGCGGCATCGGCCCGGCGACGCTGCGCGGGATGCGCGACCGGGTGCGGCTGTGACCGTAGGACGGGCCGAGCGGACGTTCGTGGCGTGGCCGATCCCCGCTTCGCTCGGGATCGCGACGGGCGCCCTGGCGTACGCCGCGTCCGTTCCGATCGGGATCGTTCTCGCCGGCGTCGCCGCTGCCGTCGCGGCGATGGCGTGGGCTCGGCATCGCGACGTCCTTGCTTCGCCGCTGTTGCATGGCGCGATGACGCTTCTGTTGCTGATCCCGGTCGGCTGGGTCCGGCACGCGCAACGCGACGCGCGACCCGAGACGCTCGCGCCGCTCGTCGGTCGCACGGTCGAGCTGGCGGGACGATCGGGCGGCCGGCTGCTCCGGGTGCACGGCCTCGGAGGCGAAGCGGTGGTGCTCCGGTCCGCGGGCCCGGTGCCTCGGGGCGACCTGCGCGTCCGCGGCACGCTCCAGCAGGCCGAGGAAGCACGGACGCCGGGCGGGTTCGACGAACGGGGCTGGCTCCG
>JBBDSD010000366.1:0-3577 GCA_040905065.1 Trueperaceae bacterium
TTCGACCAGTGCGAGCCGCGCTGGATAGGCTTGGACTGCGACGAGGACGGCATGCGGCCGGACGCGGTGCGCGCCGCGCTGGCCGAGCGGCCGGCGTTCGTGTACGTGATCCCCGACTTCGACAACCCCGCCGGTCGCCGCATGTCGCTCGAGCGGCGCGAAGCGCTGCTGGACGAGGCCGCCCGGAACGACGTGCTGGTGATCGAGGACGCTCCGTACCGCGAACTGCGGTTCGAAGGCGATCCGCTCCCGACCCTGCACGAACTCGCGCCGGAGCGCGTAGTGCACGTCGGCACCCTCTCCAAGACGCTGGCGCCGGGGCTGCGCCTGGCGTGGCTGGCGGGACCGAGGCCGGTTCTGGAGCTGGTCGAGCGGGCCAAGCAAGCGAGCGACCTGCACACCAGCACCTTCGTGCAGGCGGTCGCGCTCGAAGCGGTCGCGGACGGCGCGCTGGAGCGACGCCTGCCGGCGTTGCGGACCCACTACCGCTCGCAGCGCGACGCGTTGACGGGAGCGCTCCGCGACGAATTGGGCGACCGGTTCTCGTTCCAGCCCGCCCCAGGCGGGATGTTCCTGTGGGGCCGGCTGGCGAACGACGTGGACGCGTCCGACCTGCTGCGCGTCGCGGTCGGGGAGGGCGTCACCTTCGTTCCGGGCGCCGCCTTTTACCCCGCGGACGGCCCGGTGAACCGGATGCGGCTCTCGTACTCGTTGCCGACGCCCGAGCGCCTGCGGACGGCGGCGCGTCGGCTGCGCGTCGCGCAGGCCCGCGTCGACGCGGCCGCCGGTCGCGACGGCGCAGCGGCAGGGGCTGCTGGATGAGGAGCGCAGGATGAGGAGTGCAGGATGAGGCCCGCGCGGTGCTGAGCCTCGCCGAGAAGTTGGCGTTCGTGCTGCTGGCGACCGCGTCGGTCGCAGCGGCGTACGGCGGCTTCGCGCGGATCGTGGCGGTGGTAACGCGCGGGGCGCGGGGAGGGACCGACCGCACCCACGACCTGCCGTCGCGGATCGGTCGCGCGATCGTTCGGACGATCTCGCAGGCCACCGTGTTCCGGGACCGGCCGTGGGTCTCGGCCCTGCACGCTGGCGTGTTCTACGGCTTCGTGTTCTACCTGCTGGTGAACCTGGCCGACGTCGCGAAAGGGATGCTCCCGGTCGCCTGGACCGCTTGGCTGACGTCGGCCTGGGCCGGTCCGTTCCGCCTGGCGGCCGACCTGCTGACGGTCGCGGTGCTGGTCGGCGTGGCGGGCCTGCTGTGGCGCCGCTTCGTGCGCCGGGATCCGGCGCTGGCTCCGGAGGTGCCGCTGCACGAGGCGGCGGGCGGCGGCGTGCGACGCGACTCCCTGATCGTCGGGGTGTTCATCCTCGCGCACGTCGGCTTCCGCCTGGTGGGCGAAGGGTTTTTGTTGGCGTCCGAAGGGCACCTCGACGCCTGGCAGCCGTTCGCCAGTCTGACCGCGACGGTCACTGGTTTCGGCGAGGGCCGTCTGATCGGCTGGCATGTCGGGTGGTGGGGCGCGATCGGGTTGATCCTGGCGTTTTTGCCGTACTTCCCGCGCAGCAAGCACTTGCACCTGATCACAGCGCCGGTGAACTTCGCCCTGGAGCGGCGCGGGCCCGACGGGGCGCCGGCTTCCAGCGGGACTCTGGAGCCGATCGACCTGGAGGACGAGACGCTCGAGCGGTTCGGGGCGGAGCGGACCGAGGACCTGCCGTACGCGCAGATTCTGGACGCCTACGCCTGCATCCAGTGCCACCGCTGCACCGACGCCTGCCCGGCGCACCTGACCGGCAAGCGCCTGTCGCCGTCCGCGCTGGAGATCAACAAGCGCTACGAACTGAACCTGCACGTCGGCGCGCTCGCGGGTGGCGAGGCGAGCCCGCGGACGCTGCTGGAGCACGCCTTGGACGAGGAGTCGATCTGGGCGTGCACCACCTGCGGCGCTTGCATCGACGCCTGCCCGGTCGGCAACGAGCCGATGCTGGACATCGTGGACATGCGGCGCGAGCGGGTCCTGATGGCAGGATCGTTCCCGGCCGAGCTGCAGCAGGCGTTCCGCGGCATGGAGCGCACCGGCAACCCGTGGGGCCTGAGCCAGGACGACCGCTTGGCGTGGGCCGAGGGGATGGAGGTGCCCACCGTCGCGGAGCGTCCCGACTTCGAGGTGCTGTTCTGGGTCGGCTGCGCCGGCGCCTACGATCCGGGCGCGCAGAAGACCACCCGAGCGATGGCGCGCATCCTGGACCACGCCGGGGTGCGTTACGCGGTGCTGGGCAAGAATGAGCGCTGCACCGGCGATCCGGCCCGCCGGGCGGGGAACGAGTACCTCTACTACCAGCTGGCCAGCGAGAACGTGGCGACCTTGGACGCCGCTCTGGCGGACGACGTGCTGGACGCCTCCGCGCCGAAGCGGATCGTCACCGGCTGCCCGCACTGCTACAACGCCCTGCTGAACGACTACCCGCAGCTGGGCGGCGACTACCGCGTGGTGCACCACAGCGAGATCTTGGACGAGCTGGTGTCCGAAGGGCGCCTGCCCCCGCTGGACCTGGGGAACGGCACGACGTACCACGACCCGTGCTACCTGGGACGCCACAACGACGTGTACGACGCGCCGCGGCGGGTGCTGGCCAGCGGGGACGGCGAGGTGCGCGAGATGCCGAGGTCGCGCGAGCACGGTTTCTGCTGCGGCGCGGGCGGCGCCCAGTTCTGGAAGGAGGAGTCGCCCGGCCGCGAGTCGGTCGCCGACGCGCGCATGCGCGAGGCGGCCGAGACCGGGGCGGACACGGTCGCGGCGGCGTGCCCGTTCTGCGCCTCGATGCTCGGTTCCAGCGGCGTGGCGGGCGACGAGGACGCGCCCGAGGTGGTCGACGTCGCGGTGCTGTACGAGCGGCGTCTCGATCGTCTTCGGACGACGTTGTCGGCGTAGCGCCTAGGGGTAGCCTCGGGGCATGAGCGACGCATCGTCCGAACGATCCACGCCGCCCCGGTCGCGCCTGTTCTGGGCGGCCGGCGCGTTCCTGCTGGTCGCGGCCGGGCTCACCGCCTACACCACCGGACCCCCCCTGGCGCCCGGGCCGGCGCTGGCGGGTACGGTGCTCGAGAACCCGCAGGAAGCGCACGATCTGGCGTTCGATCGCGCCCCGGACGGGGCGCGCGTCACGCTGGGCGAGGTCGCGTCCGAGGCGGAGTGGACGCTGGTGTTCTTCGGCTTCGTGGACTGCCCCGACGTCTGTCCGCTCGTGATGTCGCGCCTGGCCGACCTGATGCGGGAGCTGGAGCGGCCCGATGCGGTGCAGGTGGCGATGGTCACGGTCGATCCGGAGCGGGACGACCCGGAGCGCCTGGGCCGCTACGTGACCGGCTTCCATCCCCGGTTCGTGGGGCTGACCGGCGAGAACGAGGACGTGGCGACGGCGGCGCAGCGGTTCTTCGTGGGCTACAACCAGGTGGCGTCCGGCGTGGTGCACACCGAGTCGGTCGCGCTGGTGGACCGCCAGGGTCGCTTGCGCGCCGTGTACGGGCAGGGCTCGTTGTCCAGCTTGCAGGTCGACCTGGTAATGATCCTGAACGGGC
>JBBDSD010000367.1:0-3538 GCA_040905065.1 Trueperaceae bacterium
GACGGACCCGCGCACGCCGCGACCGCCCTCGTCCGCGCCGCCGTGCACGCGCTGGAGCCCGCCTACCCGGCCACCCGCGACGCCGCAGGATGGAGCGATCCGAACGCTGCCTGGCTGGAGCGTCGCCGCCTGCTCCCCGCCGGGTGGGACGAGGACCGGCTGACGCCCGAGGCGTGGGCCGAATTGCTGCGTCTGCTGCAGGAGCCGTACGGCGTGACGCCGCGCACCCCGTCCGGGGAGGTCGACGTCGCTACCTTGGTCGAGGAGGCGTCGGTCGCGCTGGCGGCCGGCGCGAACGCCGTGCGGCCGCTCGCGATCGTGGCGACGGAGCCGAATGACCGCATCAGGGTGGCGTTCGTGACGGTGATCTGGAACTGGACGCCGCACCCGCGCCTGCTGGCGTACCGGGCCGACGGTTGGAGCCTGGGCGAGGACCGGGAGGTGGGACCGGTCCTGGACCGGATCGCGACCTGCGCCTGGCGCCCCAGCGCCTGGATGACGACCGACGCCGACTCGGCCGCGTCGTACTACACCGGAGCCAGCGACGCCGGACTGCGGGTGGTGGGTACCGATCGGGACGGCACGGCGCAGCGTCCGGACCGTGCGCGCTACGACGTGCCGGACGAGGAGCGGATCGCCACGCTACGGTTCGAGGTGCCCGACCTGAACGGTGCGCGGGTCGCCTCGCTGGAGTTCGTCGGAGGTGGACCGGGCGTGGCGGAGGTGCTGGGTCTGCTCACGTCGGTGCGGACCAATCTGGGCCTCTTCGACGTGGGGCACTATCTGGCGATTCCCTGAACCGGTCGGGAGCTAGGCCCGTCAGGGCAGCGCCATCCGCACCACCCGGAACGGCAGCTCCGGCTCGCCCCCCTGCCGGTCGAACTGCGAGTTCACGACGAACAGCGAGCCGTCGTACGCGGCGGCGGTGGTCGGGAACGCGAAGGCGTCGCTGCGGAGTGGCGGGCCGTCGCCGCGCGCCTCGAACCCTTCTGGCGTGAGGCGCAGCGGCACGATCTGCTCGAACTCGTTCTGCACCACCCAGAGAACATGGTCGATCAGGACCAGGCCGTCCCCGGCGAAGACCGGTACCTGGTTGGACGACACCACCGACACCGACTGTTCGTCCAGACCGATGCGGTACAGCTGCCCGGTGGCGGACTGCACCACGATCAGCGCCTCGCCGTCCGGCGTGGGCACGATGCCGTTGGCGTTGAAGCCCTCGACGTACTGCAGCGGACTGCCCGCGAACTCGAGGTGGACCTGTGGCTCGCCGATCTCGTCCGGCCCGGCATCGATGCGGTACAGCACCGGTTGGAACGAATCGGTGAGGTAGACGGCGTCGTCCAAAAAGGTCAGGTCGTTGACGAACTTGTCGCCGTTCTCCGGCACGGGCCAGGTGCCGATCAGGCTCCCGTCGGCCACGTCGTAGGCCGCGACCCGCCCGGACGCGCCGCCCGCGACCCAGAGGCGGCCGTACGGGTCCACGGTCATGCCCAGCGCCATCGGCAGGTCGCCGTCGCTGATGGTGGTCACCTCGCCGCTGGCGATGTCGGCACGGAAGATGGCGCCGCCGGCGCTGGCGCCCACGTAGAACGCGCCGGCGTCCTCGTCGACGGCGATCCCTTCGGGAAAGACGGACTCGCCCGGGAGGTCGTACGCCTCCGGTTGCGCGTAGGAGAGCGCGAACAGGGCCAGCGGAAGCACCGCGACGGCCAGGAACGCGAACGGACGTGCCGACACGGATCGGTTCGGGTCCAGCATGGCGCCTCCTTTCGGTGACGTCACCCTACAAGATGCCGCGTCGCGGCGGGGTCGCGGTCGCGCCCGGGCCGCGGGCGCGCGTCCCTCGCGGCCGCGTGCCGCGTCACGCACCGGTCGTCCCGACGCTCAGCGCCCGAAGCGTCGCTCGCGCGCCTGGTAGGCGCGCAGCGCCCGCAGGAAGTCGACCCGCCGGAAGTCGGGCCAGAAGGCGTCGCAGAAGTAGAACTCTGCGTACGCCGACTGCCACAACAGGAAGCCGCTGCTGCGCACCTCGCCGCTGGTGCGGATCACGAAGTCCGGATCGGGCAGGCCGGCGGTCCAGAGGTGCCGACCGATGTCGTCCAGTTCCAGCTCCGAAGCGACGGTGGGCAGGTCGGCGCCCTGTCCGGCGCGTTCCTCCAGCAACGCCCGCACGGCGGCCACGATCTCCTGCCGCCCGCCGTAGCCGAGCGCCAGGTTCAGGTGCATGCCGTCGTGACCGGCGGTCGCCGCCTCGATCGCGCGTAGCGCCTCTTGCGCTTCGGGTAGGAAGTCGTCGATGTCGCCGATCACCCGCACCCGCACGCGGTGCTGCTTCAGGCGCGGGTCGTCCAGGAAGGCGCGCGCCTGCTGCGCGAAGAGGCGGTGCAGGTGCGCCAGTTCGTCCGGCGAGCGGCTGCGGTTCTCGCTGCTGAACCCCCACAGCGTCACGTGGCGGATGTGCAGGTCGAGGCACCAGTCCAGTACCTCCTGCGCCTTGCTGGCGCCCACGTCGTGGCCCTGCGTGACGTCGACGCCCGCCATCTTCGCGAAGCGGCGGTTGCCGTCCATGATCACGCCGATGTGCTTGGGCAGCGGACCTTTGCGAATGCCGCGCTCCAGCCGCCGTTCGTACGCCCAGTAGAGCGGCGCCGTCAGGGCCCGCCACCAGCGGTAGGCGCGCAGGGAGCGGGCCGGGCCGGGGGTGGGGGAGGTGGCCTCGGGGGAGGACGGGGTGCAGTTGGTCGTCACGTGCGGAGCGTACCAACTGCGGTGCGCAGCCCTATCCTCCGGTGGGCGTGGGCGCCACCGCCCGCCCGATCGCGTCCGCCTCGGCGATGGCGGCGGCCAGCTCGGTCAGGGCCACGCCGGGCACGGCGGTGGTGACGGCCGGATCGGTCAGGGCGTCGCGGGCGAGGTCGCGCATGCCCTCCTTGCTGCAAGCGTCCTCGCACCCCAACGCAGCCAAATGGCAGGCGAGGCCCAGGCGGGCGTAGCGTTCCGCTTCGGACTTGGCCCGCTCAGGGCCGTCGCTGAGCATCAGCTGCACCAAGTTGCCGAACCCGACCTTCTCGCCGTGGAGCGCGCGGAACGCGTCCGGATGGGCGGTCAACGCGTCGTGGATCGGGTGGGCGACCGCCAGCTTCGCTTCGCGGCCGGCCAGCCCGCCGATCAGGCCGGGGTGCGTCACGACCGCTTCGGCCACCAGCCGCCGGGTGGCGAGCTTGGCCTCGTCGCGCGACCCGCTCGGGCCGGCGTCGATCGCGTCCTGGGCGCGTCGGTCCAGGAGCTCGGCCAGGTCGTCCAGCAGTGCGATGGCGGCGCGGGCGCCGGCGGACCGTTCGGCCGCGTCGCCGCAGGTGAGCCGTACCTCGTGGATCTTGGCCCAGGCGTCCACGATGCCCGACGTCAACAGCCGGTCGGGCGCCGACGCCAGCAGCCCGGGGTCGAGGACCGACAGGTGCGCCGACGGCCCGGACTCCCACGCCGCCCGGTGCCGGCCGTTCGGCTCGTACACCACCACCGTGGGCGCGGTGGC
>JBBDSD010000368.1:0-3530 GCA_040905065.1 Trueperaceae bacterium
CAGCGCTAGCGTGGGCAGCCGCTGAAACACGGCGCGCAGGGCGTGGCGCAGCTCCAGGCGCGCCAGCGGCGCGCCGATGCAGTAGTGGATGCCCATCCCGAACGCCAGGTGCGGATTGGGCCAACGCCGGATCTCGAACCGTTCGGGTTCATGGAACACCGCCGGGTCACGGTTGGCGGCGGCGTACACCAGCGCCAGCTTCGTGCCGGCCGGCCAATCGTGGACGCTGCCGTCGTCCGCTTCGTAGCGCACCGGTTCGGTCACGAAGCGCTCGAAGAACTGCAGCGGCGTGTCGAAGCGCATCATCTCCTCGACCGTGCTCTTCAGCAGGCCGTCCGGGTCGGCCCGGAGCGCCGCCAGCTGCTCCGGATGCGTCAGCAACGCCTGGAACCCGTTCCCCAGCACGTTCACCACCGCTTCGTGCCCGGCGTTGAGGAACAGGATGCCGTTGGCCACGATCTCGTCCTCGCTCAGCGCGTCGGGATCCTCGTCGTGCAGGCGCGTCATGCGGGAGATCAGGTCGTCCTGCGGTCGCCGGCGCTTCTCTTGGATCAGCTCGCGCAGAAAGGCGGAGAACGCCGCGGCGGCGTCGATGGCGGCGGCCTCCGCCTCGGGGGTGCGCTCCGGCTCGAACATGCCGATGATCATTTTCGACCACGGCAGCAGCCGGTGCCGGTCCGCTTCGCTCACGCCCAGCAGCTCGGCGATGACGGTGACCGGGATCGGTTCGGCGAAGTCGGTCAATAGGTCGGCGTCGCCGTCGCCCTCGATCGTGGCCGCGAGCCGTTCGGCCTGCCGCGCGGCCAGCAGTCGGATCCGCTCCGACAGGTCGCGCACGTGCTTGGGCGTGAACACGTCGTGCACCACCTGCTTGATGCGGGTGTGGTCGGGCGGCTCGATCTCCAGCAGCGAGCCGGCCTGGATCCGCGCGAACGGAGCGTAGCGCTGGTCGCTGGGCAGCTTGGGCGCGGCGTCCGTCACGCGGCCCAGGCGCCGGTCGCGCAGCAGACGGTCGACGTCGGCGTGGCGGGTCATAACCCAGGCGCCCCACGGCTCGTGCCTGAGCACCGGGGCGTGCTCGCGCAAGCGGGCGTAGGTCGGATACGGGTCGTGCAGGAAGGCGGGGTCGGTGGGATCGAAGCGCAGCGGGTCCGTCGCCATGGCGCCGACGGTAGCACCGCGCGACCTGTCCGCGCCCGGTGCGCGCGGGAGACGCGCCCGCCGGCGGCGTGCGGACGGGCCCCGCACCGACGGCCGGTGCGCGGGTAGACTGTCCGGCCGATGCCCGGATCCGATCTGCTGGACAGCCTGAACGAGGAGCAACGCGCCGCCGCCGCCCACCTGACCGGGCCGGCGCTGGTGCTGGCGGGGGCCGGCTCCGGGAAGACCCGGACGGTGGTGCACCGCATCGCGCACCTGCTGGATCACCACGGGGCCTTCCCGCAGGAGATCCTGGCGGTGACGTTCACGAACAAGGCGGCGGGCGAACTGCGCGAGCGGGTCGAGGCGCTGATCGGTCCGCCGGCCAAGAAGGTGTGGGTCTCGACCTTCCACAGCGCCTGCCTGCGAGTGCTGCGCACCTACGGCGAGCGGATCGACCTGACGCCCGGCTTCGGCATCTACGACGACGGCGACCAGCTGGACGTGCTGAAAGAGATCCTGAAGTCGGTGGCGGGCCTGGCGGATGCGAACCCGCGGGCGTTGCGGGCGGTGATCGATCGCGCCAAGAGCCACCTGTGGACGCCGGAGCTGCTGGCGCAGGAGGGCGAGCGGGCGTGGGGCCGGTCGGTGTCCGGCATCGAGGTCGAGCAGATCGTGGAGGTGTACGAGCGCTACCAGGCCCGCCTGCAGCGCGCCAACGCGGTGGACTTCAACGACATCCTGGGCCGCACGGTCGAGCTGTTCACGGTCGACCCGGAGGTGCTGCAGCGGGTGCAGCAGCGCGCGGTGTTCGTGCACGTCGACGAGTACCAGGACACCAACGCGGCGCAGTACCGCCTGACGCACCAGTTGGCGTCGAAGGACCGCAACCTGATGGTGGTCGGCGATCCGGACCAGGGCATCTACGGCTTCCGGGGCGCGGACGTGCAGAACATTCTGGACTTCCAGCGCGACTACGACGACGCGGTCACCTACCGTCTGGAGCTGAACTACCGTTCGGTGCCGACCGTGCTGCAGGTGGCCAACGCCGTGATCCTGGCCAATGCCGACCGCTTGGACAAGCGGTTGCGGCCGGTGAAGGAGCACGGCGCGAAGGTGGCGACCTACCGCGCCGCCGATCACCGCGCCGAAGCGGAGTTCGTGGCGCGCCAGGTGGCGCAACTGCAGGGGGAGCGGCTGGGCGAGGACGACGGCTCGGACGGCTCGCTGAACCGCTTCGCGGTGCTGTACCGCACCAACAGCCAGTCGCGCGCGTTGGAGGAGGCGCTTCGCAAGGCGGGCGTGCCCGCCCGGATCGTGGGCGGCGTCGGCTTCTACGACCGCCGGGAGGTCAAGGACGCGCTCTCCTACGCCCGGGCGGCGTTGAACCCGCACGACGACGTGTCGTGGCGCCGAATCCTGAACCAACCGAAGCGCGGCATCGGCAAGACCAGCGAAGAGCACCTGGCCCGCTGGGCGGCCACGCACCGCGTGCCGTTCTCGCAGGCGGTGGAGCGCAGCGAGCAGGTCCTGGCCGGTACCCCTGCCGCCGCGCGCGTGACGGCGTTCGCCGAGCTGATGCACGACCTGAGCGAAGCGGCCGGCACCCTTCCGGCCGGCCAGTTCGTGGCCCACCTGCTGGACGCCAGTGGGATGGTCGAGGCCCTGAAGCGCTCGGACACGTTCGAAGCCGCCGCCCGCTTGGAGAACCTGAACGAGCTGCGCAACGCCGTCGCCGAGTGGGAGCAGGAGCACCAAGGCACCGTCGCCGAGTTCCTGGACGAGGCGGCTTTGCTGGCGTCGGTCGACGACCGCGCGGTCGCGGCGGTGAACGACGGCGACGCGCCGGAGGACGCCGTCACCCTGATGACGCTGCACAACGCCAAGGGCCTCGAGTTTCCCGTCGTGTTCCTGGTCGGGATGGAGGACGGCCTGCTGCCGCACCGGTCTTCGACCGCCAGCCTGCAGCAGCTGGAGGAGGAGCGGCGGTTGCTGTACGTGGGCGTCACGCGCGCGCAGGAGCGGCTGTTCCTGGTGCACTGCGAGAGCCGCATGACGTTCGGGCGGACCGAACCGGCGCGTCCCAGCCGCTTTCTCGAAGAGGTTCCGCCCGACCTGCTGCAGGAGGTCGACCTGTTCGGCCAGGAGGTCGCGCGCGGCGCGGCGCGCGGCAAGGTGCGGACCCGCTTCGCTTGGCCCGGGGCGGGGACGTCGCCCGCGCAGGCCGCTGGATCGCCGGCGTCGCCCGGGGAAGCCTCGGCGCCGGCACGCCCGGCCCCGAGCCCGGCAGGAGGCGCGCCGAATGAGCCGCGCGACTTCCGGGGCGGCGAGCGGGTGCGGCACCCGAAGTTCGGCGAAGGCACCGTGGTGGCGGTGGCGGGGCACGGCGC
>JBBDSD010000369.1:0-3523 GCA_040905065.1 Trueperaceae bacterium
GACGATCTCGCCGGCTACTTCCAGTGGGACCGCACGAACGTCCAGAAGTCGTTCATCGAATCGGCCCACCCGGTCGCCAAGGACGTGTACTTCAACGACCTGGCCAGCGCCGCCGCCTGGGCCGGCGGAACGTGGTTTCCGAACGGCAGCGTGATCGTCAAGGAGGTCACCTCGCCCGACACGCTGCAAGTGCAGGTGTTGACCACCATGCGCAAGGTCGACGGCTTCGCCAGCGACCAGGGCGACTGGCAGTACGGACGCTTCGACCGCACCGAAGCCGGCGACTTCGAAGGTGGCTGGATGCCGGTCGACGGAGCCCAAGGCTGCGTCGCCTGCCACGCCAGCGCGAGCGACACCGACTTCGTGTTCTCGGACTACATCCCCGACTGACCCCCTGACCGAAACGTCCTCGAGCGGCGTCTCGCGCCTCCTTCCTTCCGCAGGACGCCGCTCGCGAGCGTGGCCGCGCACCGGGGTTCCGAGGTGCGGCCACGCTCGTCGTCGTTCGTCTCTCGTCGTTCGGCGGTCCCTGCTGCGGCCGCTCGCCTCACGCCGTCAGTCGGGCACGACCTCCGTCACGAAGTCGGGGAAGACGATCGGTTCGATGTCCAGCGTGTCGAACACGCCGGGGGGGAACCCCAGGTCGCCCACGAACAGGCGGCCGGCCAGCCCGCCCGGCTCGACGCCGACCTTGGGCAGCCCCACCGCCATCGTCAGGGTGGCCCGGACCGCTTCGCCCGGCACGCTGCCGTCGTCCGCCATCACGCCGGTCGGCAGGTCGACGGCGACCACGCAGCAGCCGTCGTGCATCTTGTTCACCACCGTCACCACGTCCAACGTGCGACCCCGCGGGGGCCCCTCCAGGCTGGTGCCGATGGCGGCGTCGATCACGCACGCGAACTTCATCTTCGGCAGGCTGGTCTTGACGCGCACGTTGGGCCAGTGCTTCAGCAACTCCAACTGTTCGCGCGGGGTGCCGCTGTAGTTGTCCGCCTCGTGCGTCGGCATGACCCAGACGCGGCGGCCGCGCAGCCCCAGCAGGGGGGCGGCCGCCAAGCCCCCGCTGCCGTTGTCGCCGCGACCGGCGACCACGAGGATCGGACCTTCCGGCGCGTGCTCGTTCACCAGTCGCGCCAGATTGCGTCCGGTGTGCTCGACCAGGACGCGTCCGTCCAAGCCGAACTTGCCGGTCGCCAGCATGACCGACTGCTGCATCTGCGACGCGGTGATCTTCGGTACGTCGGACCAAGCCATCTGCGGAAACGCCACGGTGTTCAACCCCCTATCCGACCTCGACCACGGCGCCGAGGTCGGCGGTGGTGTACACGTTCTGCACGTCGTCCAGATCATCGAGCGCTTCGAGCATGCGGACCACCTTGGCGGCGTCGGCGCCGTCCACGGGCGCGAGCGTTTGCGGCACCTTGTCCAGCTGCGCCACCGATGGGGCCACGCCGGCGTGGGCCTCCAACGCTTCGGCGACCGCGTACAGCTCGCTCGGCGCGGTGTACACGGTGACGGCGTCGTCCACGACCTCCAAGTCGCTGGCGCCCGCCTCGATCGCGGCGTCCTGCAGCGCCTCTTGCTGTCCCTCGTCGCTGACGGGGTAGACAAGCACGCCCACCGGGTCGAACTGCCACGCGGTGGATCCGGACATGTTGCCGCCGTGCTTGGTGAACACGTGACGGACTTCGGCCACGGTCCGGTTGCGGTTGTCGGTGAGGGCTTCGACCAGGAACGCCACCCCAGAAGGGCCGTACCCTTCGTAGGCGACCGCATCGAACGCCGTCGCGCCCTCGCCGCTTCCGACGGCGCGCTCGACGGCGCGCTCGATGTTGTCGCCGGTGACGTCGTCCGCCTTGGCGGCGCCGATCGCATTCCGGAGCATCACGTTGATAGCGGGATCCCCACCGCCGCCTTCGCGGACGGCACTCTGGATCGCGCGCACGTGCTTGCTGATCGCCTTGCCGCGCTGCTTGTCGTTGGCCGCCTTCTTTCGCTTGATCTGCGACCATTTGTTGTGACCGGCCAAGCCCAGTACCTCCTAAGGACGTAGTCTACCGCACCGTTCCCGGGAAGCCGGACCCGCAGCGCCTTCCGGAACTCCGGCTCCGTGGTAGGCCCGACGATGCACGGTCAGCGAACGAAGAAGCGCGCCTCCGCCACGTCGCGCACGTCGAACGGCGCCAGGTCCAGGCGGATCGCGGCCGTCCACGACGCGTTGCCCGAGCGGCCACGGAAGGTCACGCGTGACACGTCGGTCCGCGACGGCGTAAAGCTGGCCCGCACGTCATGCCACCCGCGCATCTCGCCGACGGTGAACGACAGCCCCTGCTCGCGACCGTCCAGCACCACCGTGCGGCGGGCCGGCACGTGCAGGTTGCGGGCGAACACCCGCACGGTGCCGTCGGGCGCCATCGACGTCAGGGTCACGTGGCCCTCGACGCGGGTCCGGATCTGGAAGCGGACCCGCTGGCCGATCCGGTAGTTGGCGCCCTCGCCGCCCTGCACCTCGAACCGTTCGATCACGGGGTTCGCGCTGCGCGGCAGGTCGGAGCCCACGCTCTCGCCGGAACGGATGGTGACGGTGCAGGCCGACAGGGCCAACACCAGCAGGGCGCCCAAGGCCCACGTCAGGGGGCGGGAGAACCGTGTGTGCCGCATGCTGTACCTCCTCGCGGTCCGTGCGCCGACGGGGTCGACAATCACGGCCCGTCGCGCGACGTCGTCGCGCGGTCGTAGCTGGTTACCAGGTAGGGAAGGCCGGTCTGGTGGTAGCGACCTCGTTCGTCGTACCAGTAGATGAACGAGCCGGAGACGGCCTCGCCGTCGGTCCCGCGCGCGTTCGACCGGGACACCATGCCGTCGACGACGCCTTCGAACACCACGTCGCCCGACAGGGCGTGCACGGTGATGTGCATGCGCGTGCTGGACAGGTCCTGGATCGAACGACGAAGCCTGTTCTGCGTCTCGTTGCGGCAACCGGCCACCACCAGCGTCAGCGCCAGGAGGGCCACCGCCACGACCGTCCACGCACGCACGCTCCGGGGCTTCGTCATGCGCGCAGCGTACCACGCAGACGCAGATTTTCTGGGCGCGCGCGGGTATCATGCCCGCCAGTGGCCACCGGCAGCAACGATCCCTACCAGGTCCTCGGCGTCCCGCGCGACGCGACGGCCGACCAGATCAAGACGGCGTACCGCCGAAAGGCGCTCGAGAACCATCCCGACCGAAACCCCGGCGACGCCGACGCAGAGGAGCGCTTCAAGCGCATCAGCGAGGCGTACGCCACCCTGCGCGATCCGGACAAGCGCGCCTGGGTCGACCGCGGCGGCCACGCCAGCGGACGCCCGGCGCCCGATTTCCAACAGGTCGACTGGCACGACCTGTTCCGGGAAGCGGACGTGAAGGTGCACTTCCCCGAAGGCGCACCGCGGACCGGAAACGCCGTCTTCGACGCCCTGTTCGGAGCGATGACCGGCATGCTGCGGAACCAGGGAATGCTGCCGGGCGAGGACCGCGAGGT
>JBBDSD010000370.1:0-1269 GCA_040905065.1 Trueperaceae bacterium
GCAGCACGGCGGCGAGGTCGAGGTCCGCTCGCGGGCGGGGGAGGGCACCCTGTTCGCGGTCACGCTGCCCGCCGCCGGCACGTTGAAGGCGGAGACGCGGAACGGTGGCGTCGGCCGGAACCGACCTGCGTGACGTCAGCGTCGGGTCCCGATCGTCGCGATCGGAGCCGGACGCGACGGAACGTCCCGAGCAACGGCACGTCGGCCGCCTCAGACCGATAGGATGAGCGGCATGAACCCCGTGATCTTTCTCGCGCTCATCCTCCTGGTCGTCGGCGTCGCGCTGGCGGTCCAGGGCACCCAGATGGCCAAGACGGCCGTCCGCAACCTCGGCGTGGGCCTCACCCTGGCCGGAATCGTGTTCGGGGGTTTCTCGCAATCGTTCGTCGTGATCCCCGCCGGAAACGTCGGCGTGCTGTTCAACGTCTTCGGCGGCGTGCAGGACGACGAACTGGGCGAAGGCCTGCATCTGGTTCTGCCGGTCCTGCAACGCGTGACCCTCTACGACGTACGCCAGAAGGAGCTCACCCTTGCGACGGAGACCAACGACCAGGTCACCGGCCGCAGCAGCGAAGGGCTCGAGATCAACGTCGACGCCACCGTGCTCTACCAGCTCAGCGGCGACCAGGTCGCCGGGCTGCACCAGGACATCGGTCCGAACTTCCGGCAGATGCGCCTGCGACCCGAAGTCCGCACCCAGATCCGCGACGCGATCGGGCGCTACCAGGCCGCCGACCTGATCAGTTCGCTGCGCACCGACCTGCAGCTGGACGTCGAGGCGAGCCTCCGCGATGCGCTGGACCGGGACAACATCGAACTTCGCGCCGTGCTGTTGCGCGACATCCGCATTCCCGCCTCGATCACGACGGCGATCGAGGAGAAGCAGGCCGCCGAACAGCAGATCGAGGTCGAGGAGAACCGGCGTCGTCAGTCGGAGGTGTCCGCGATGCGCCGCGTGATCGAGGCCGAAGGGGAACGCGACGCCCAGGTCGCCCGCGCCGAAGGGGAGGCCGAGGCGCTGCGCCTTCGTGGCGAGGCGCTCCGCGACAACCCGGAGATGATCCAGCTGGAGGTGGCGCAACGGCTCGCGCCCGGCATCCAGACGATCATGCTCCCGACCGACAACAACTTCCTGCTGGACCTGAGCGGCATGGGGTTCGGTGGCGGTTCGTCGCAGACGCCGGCATCTCCGCCCGCGCAACCCTGAGGCCCAGCGGCCTCAGCCGCGCAGGTCGCACCCACACCGCATTCGCACATCGTGCGCGCCCG
>JBBDSD010000370.1:1279-2356 GCA_040905065.1 Trueperaceae bacterium
CAGGGGGCGCGCACCTGTCCGTTTGGAGGCAGATCCGGTCGGGGCAGGCCCGTTCCAGGCGGGTCAGGCCCAACGCACTCCGGCCCCGGCCTCGACCCGCCCGACGTCCAGCAGCGCTTCGGGGCAGAGTTCCCGCGCGCGCGCCACGTCGTCGGGCGCGACGGCCAGCACGAACCCCACGCCCAGGTTGAACACGCGGCGCATCTCCTGCTCCTCGATCCGGCCGGCGTCGCGGAGGCGACCGAAGATCGCCGGCTCCTCCCAAGCGCCGTCCACCACGGCGCCCAGTCCGTCCGGTAGGACGCGAGGCAGATTGCCCGGCAGGCCGCCACCGGTGACGTGCGCCATGCCGTGCACCAGCTCCGCGTCCAGCAGCGGCGTCACCGCCGCCAGGAACGACCGGTGCGGCGCGAGCAGGTGCTCGGCCACGCTGCGACCGTCCGGCATCGGATCGGCGTAGGCGTCCTCCAGCACGGCGCGGGCCAGGCTGAATCCGTTCGTCTGCAACCCCCCGGACGCCAGCCCGAGCAGTCGGTCGCCCTCGCGGATGCGGACGCCGTCCACCAAGCGACGGCGGTCCACGACGCCGACCAGGGCGCCGACCACGTCCAACTCGCCCTCGGCGTACACGCCCGGCATCTCCGCCGTTTCGCCGCCCAACAGCGGCATCCTCGCCTCGCGGCAGGCGTCCGCCACCCCCTGCACCACCCGCACCACCGTGGCCGGCTCCAACCGGGACGACGCCAGGTAGTCCAGGAAGAACAACGGACGTCCGCCCTGGACCAGCACGTCGTTCAGGCAGTGGTGCACCAGGTCGCGTCCGATGGCGTCCCAACGGTCGGTCGCGGCCGCCACCCGCGTCTTGGTGCCGACCCCGTCGATGCTGCCGATCAGCACCGGTCGGTCCGGCAGGCCAGAGGCGTCGAACAGGCCGCCGAACGCACCCAACCCGGCCAGCACCCGGTCGTCGTACGTCGCGGACACCGACGCGCGGATGCCGTCCAGTGCGGTGTCGGCAGCGTCCAGATCGACGCCGGCGGATCGGTAGTCGCGACGCTCGTTCATGGCGCGAGGATA
>JBBDSD010000370.1:2366-3521 GCA_040905065.1 Trueperaceae bacterium
ATACCGCGACGCCGCGGTATCCTCGCGCCGTGCCGATCGCCCTCGACGTCCTCCTCCCCCTGCCGATCGGTCCCCTCCGGTGGTTGGCGCCGTACCGCGAGGACGGAACGCAAGAGGCGACCGTGGAGACGCAGGTCGGACGGCGCGCGGTGGTGCCGTGGCGGGGCGGTCCACGCGTCGGCGTGATCACCGGCGCGCAGGAGACGTCCGGCACCCGCACGCTGGAGCTGAAGGACGCGATCGATCTTCTGGACGACGCGCCGTGGCTGCCGGCGGCCACCACCCGCTGGCTGCTGCGCGAGGCCGAGCGCACCGTCTGCCCGGCGGGCGTGGTGCTGGCCGGGCTGCACCTGCCCGGCCTGCGCGTCGAGCTGGACCATCACGTGCGGATCCTCGCGGCCCACGGCCCAGGCGACGCGGTGGCGGACGACCGTGCATACGACCATGCGCACGACCGGGCGGACGACGGCACCTGGCGCCCCGCCTCGGAGCTGGACCCCGAGCGGTTGGAGGCGCTGCGGGAGGACGGCCTGCTGCTGGAGCGCGTCACCGAAGCGCTGCCCAGCGAGCGCGTCCTGGTGCCGGCCGTTCCGGCCAGCGACCTCCGCCTGGACGATGCACGCCGGGCTCCGCAACGCGCGGCGCTGGCTCTGCTGCACGACGAGGGGCAGGCGTCGTCCGGTCGGGCGCTCGCCGAAGCGGCCGGCGTGCCGGTCGCTACGGTCCGCTCGCTGGTCCGCAACGCCTTCGCGCGCTACGAGGCGCGCCCGCGCCCGGACCCCGGACCCCCCGCAGGACCCACGCCGCGACCGTGGCCCGATGGCTCGGAGCCGGAAGCGGGCGATCCCACGGACGGAGGGCCGCCGCCTACCTGGATCGAGGGCGGCACCCGGTCCCGACGCCTGCGCCGCTTCGTGGCGGCGTTCCGCGACGACCTCCGGTCCGGGCGGTCGCCGCTGGTCCTGGCGCCCGAACGGGTGCTCGCCGAAGAGGCGGCGGCGTGGCTCGCCAACGACCTCCCGGTCGTGGCGCTGCCGGCGGACCTGAGCGCACCGGAACGGCGCGCCTGGGACCGGCGCGTGCGCGAGGGACCGCCTGCGGTGCTGGTCGGAACGTGGGGGATCCTGGCCGCTCCGCTGCAGCGGAGCGGCCAGG
>JBBDSD010000371.1:0-3497 GCA_040905065.1 Trueperaceae bacterium
TTCGCATTGGCCGACCCAGTCCGCGGCGGTGCGCGCGACGCCATCGCCGCGCTGCGCACCGTGGGCGTGCGCCGGGTGGTGATGCTGACAGGCGATCACCGTCGCGCCGGCGAGACGGTCGCGGCCGCGCTGGACCTGGACGAGGTGCACGCCGACCTGTCCCCCACCGACAAGGCCGACCGGATCGCCACCCTCGCCAACGACCCGCGCGACCTCGTGGCGATGGTGGGGGACGGCGTGAACGACGCGCCCGCCCTGGCCCGCGCCGACGTGGGCGTCGCGATGGGCGCGGCCGGCACGCACGCCGCATTGGAGACGGCGCCGGTCGCCCTGATGGGCGACGACCTGCGCGGCCTGGCGGACGCCGTCCGGATCGCGCGCCGCACCGTGCGGGTGGTGCACCAGAACCTGGCCATCGCCGTCGGCACCGTCGCGCTGCTGCTGGCCGGCGTGCTGGCGGGCGAGGTGCACATGGCCGGCGGCATGCTGATCCACCAGGCGTCGGTCCTGATCGTGATCCTCAACGCGCTGCGGCTGGCGCGGCCGATCCGACCGCTACGTCGCGCGGCGCAACCGACGAACGTGCCCACCCCCAGCGCGCGCGCTACGCTGCGAACGTGAGCGACGCACCCCGCGGATCCCAGCAAGCCTCCCGCTGCGACCGGAGCGTGCGGCTCGCCATGCTGGGCCGCGCGCCCCTCTTCCGCGACCTGGACGAGGCCGCCCTGGCGCGGGTCGAGGAGCGCTGCCGCGCCGTGGCGTGCGATTCGGGCGAGGTGCTGCAGCACGCCGGCGATCCAGCCGACACGCTCTGGATCGTGGCCAGCGGCGCCGTCAAGCTGTCCGCCGTCGGGCCGGAAGGCAAGCCGGTGCTGCACGACGTGGTCGCGCCCGGCGGGTCGTTCGGCGCCCTGCGCGCGCTGGGCGACCCGGTCATGCCGTACGACGCGGTCGCCTACCGGCCCGGCTGCCTGCTGGCGATCTCGGCCGACACCTTCCGCGCCCTGTTGCGCGAGGTACCCGCCGTGGCTCTCGCCGCGTTGGAGGCCACCGCCGACCGCTTGCGCGACGCGGAGCGCAGCGTCGAGAGCCTGGCCACCCTTCCGGTCGAGGGGCGCCTGGCCGCCACGCTGCTGCGGTTGGCGCGCAAGTCGGACGCCTCGAGCGCGCACGGCACGAGGACCTCGGGCGTGAAGATGCACTCAGGACCGAACCGCGCGCCCCACTCCCGCACCACCGACGGTGCGAGCCCGGCGCCCCTCCGCGTGGACGTGGCTCCGTCGCAGGTGGACCTGGCCGCCATGACCG
Source organism: Trueperaceae bacterium (assembly GCA_040905065.1). Classification (GTDB taxonomy): domain Bacteria; phylum Deinococcota; class Deinococci; order Deinococcales; family Trueperaceae; genus SLSQ01. Next base: position 1,309 of record JBBDSD010000371.1, read on the forward strand.
GCACCTCGGCCGAGAGCGTCAGCCGCGTGTTCGCGCGCTGGCGCGCTGCCGGCCTGATCGAGGTGGACCGGGACGGGCTGGTGCTGCGGGACGTGGAGGGGCTGGCGGCGTTCGCGTCGTGATCCGGTAGGGGGACGAGGGCGGGCGCGTTTCCTGCTGACGCCTTGTGTGGTGGTGGTCGAAACGGAGTGTACCACGGGCCAGGTCGCTCTTGCGGTCCCTCGCCTGACCCTGAACCGCATCGTAGGTCCTTGATTTACTCAGGACATCGAGTAAAACTACTCAATGCGATGAGCAAAATGCATGTGAGATTCCAGCGCCCCTACGGCGTCGACCTCGCCAGCAGGCTGTCGGAACCGCGCCGCTTTCTTCAGGTGATCACGGGCGCGCGCCAGGTGGGCAAGACCACCCTCGTGCTCCAAGTCGCCGAGCGACAGCGCCTTCCCGTTCGCTACGCCAGCGCCGACGAGCCGACCTTGCAGAGCAGTGCCTGGTTGACGGAACAGTGGGAGGCAGCGCGGCTGGAGTCCGCCGCAACGGGAGGGATCCTGGTCGTCGACGAGGTCCAGAAGGTCGAGCGCTGGGCGGAGGTCGTGAAGCGGCTGTGGGACGAGGACACGCGCAAGCGCCTCCCCCTCAAGGTGGTGCTGCTGGGCTCCGCACCGCTGCTGGTCGAACGTGGGCTCACCGAAAGCCTGGCCGGGAGGTTCGAGACCCTGCACCTGCCGCACTGGTCGCTGACGGAGATGCAGGAGGCGTTCGGCTACTCGTTCGAGGACTACGTCTACTTCGGCGGCTACCCAGGCGCCGCACCGCTCGCGGGCGATCCACCACGCTGGCGACGCTACGTCCTGGATGCACTGATCGAAACCAGCATCGCGCGCGACGTGCTCCTCCTATCGCGCGTGGACAAGCCAGCGCTGCTCCGTCGACTGTTCGAGCTCGGCTGCCACTATTCCGGTCAGGTCCTCTCGTACACCAAGATGGTGGGGCAGTTGCAGGACGCGGGCAACACCACGACGCTGGCCCACTACCTCGACCTGCTGACGGCGGCCGGCATGCTGACGGGACTGCAGAAGTACGCCGGCCAAGCGGTGCGACAGCGTGCCTCGAGCCCCAAGCTGCAGGTGTACAACACCGGGCTGACATCCGCGATCTCAGGGCTGTCCCCGGACGAGGCGCGCTCTGACCGAGCGTTCCACGGTCGGCTCGTGGAATCGGCCGTGGGCGCCCATCTGGCCAACGCGGCCCAGCGTGGCGCGTTCGAGTTGACGTACTGGCGCGACAGGAACCGCGAAGTCGACTTCGTGATCCGCGCTGGCAGGCGCCTGGTCGCCATCGAAGTCAAGAGCGGACGCAGACACGAGACGCTTCCCGGCATGGACGCATTCGCCAGCACGTTCCGTCCGACGCGCAGCTTGCTCGTGGGCGGAGACGGCATCGGCGTCGAGACGTTCCTGTCCCGACCTGTCGAGTCGTGGCTCGTGGAGTGAACTAGCCCACCGAAGCATGCAGTCCAGATCGGCGAGATCCGGAGGCGCCACGCCAAGCTCGCCCCCTCACAACCCCATGCGGTGCATCAGCAGCCCCGCCATGCGTTCGATGTCGCCGCGATCGTCCAACGGCAGGTCCATGCGATCCGCAAGATCGCCGAGCGCGGCCCGCATCGTGGCGAGGTCGGTCGGCGCGGTGTCGTACCCCTCCCAGGGCCCATGCAGCGGCCGTTCCGCGACCGAACGCGTCATCCTCTCTAACCCGTCCGCGATGGCCGACATCTTCCCGTACGCCAAGCGCTCGGGCGTGTCGCTGGCGCGGTGGTAGTGCTCCCAACGCCCGCACGACAGGAACAGGTACGGCACCCGCTCGCGGCGGAACACGTGGTGATCCGACACGTCGCCGACGTAGCGGTTCAGCGCCGTGACCCACCGCACCCCGTCGCTCGGCGGCAGGCCCCGTATCACCGCCTCCCGCATCACTTCCTCCAGGCCCGGATCGCTCTCCATGCCGGTCACGAACGTCACGTCCTCCAGGCCCGGAATCGGAACCTCGTGCCCGACCAGATCCAGGATCAGCGCAGCGTGCACCGGCCCGGTCGCCTGCCGCTCGTAGAAGCGGATCGACCCCATCACGGGCGTTAGATAGTACGGCGGCTCCTCCGCGTCGAACAGCGCGATCAGCACGTCGCGCTC
>JBBDSD010000372.1:0-3461 GCA_040905065.1 Trueperaceae bacterium
TTCGAAAGGATCTCGAACCCGACGTGGCCGTTCCATCAGATCGACGCGCCGACGATCCGCTCGGAGACGCCGTGAGCGGCGCCGACGGGGCGGACTCCGCGGCCACGACCCGACGCCCGCTGCCGCCGACCGGCCGCGCGTGGGCCGACCTCGAGGCCGAACTGATCGAGCGCAAGCGCGGCGACGCCGACTGGCGCGGCGGCCGCACCGGGGCCTACGTGTTCTGGGCGAACGACGACGTGCTGGAGGTGGCCAAGCGCGCCTCGGAGCTCTACTTCTCCGAGAACGGGCTCGCCCCCAAGGCGTTCCCGAGCCTGGCGCGCATGGAGGCCGAGGTTCTCGGACACGCCGCCGACCTGTTGCAGGGCGACCACGCGGTCGGCAACATGACCAGCGGCGGCACCGAGAGCATCATGGTGGCGGTCAAGACGGCGCGCGACGCGATGATGGCCGAGCTGGGCGTGACCCAGCCCGAGATGGTGCTACCCTACTCGGCCCATCCGGCGTTCAACAAGGCTGCCCACTATCTTGGGATCCGCGCGATCCGCACGCCACTCACGGACGACTTCGGCGCCGACGTCGACGCGCTCACGGCGGCGATCGGCGAGCGTACGGTCCTGGTGGTCGGCTCGGCGCCGCAGTATCCGCACGGCGTGGTCGACCCCATCCCCGCGATGGCGTCGGCCGCGAGCGAGCGTGGGGTGCCGTTCCACGTGGACGCCTGCGTGGGCGGCTTCTGCCTACCGTTCCTGCGGCGTCATGGGGTCGACGTACCGCCGTTCGACTTCGACGTCCCCGGCGTGACCAGCATGTCGGCCGACCTCCACAAGTTCGGCTTCACCGCCAAGGGTGCGAGCGTGGTGCTGTACCGCGACGCCGACCTGCACCGCCACCAGGGGTTCTCTTTCACCGACTGGCCGATCGGGCAGTACGCGTCGCCGACGGTGACCGGCACGCGTCCTGCCGGACCCATCGCGGCTGCCTGGGCCGTCATGAACACCTTCGGCGTCGAGGGGTACGTCGAGTTGCACGCGCGCATCCTGCGCATCCGTGACGAACTCTTCGCCGGCATCGAGGCAATCGAGGGCCTTCAGGTGTGGGGCAAGCCGATCATGGGGTGCTTCGGCTATGGCTCCTTGGATCTCGACATGGCCGCGATCGCCGAGGGCATGGGCGAGCGTGGTTGGTTCGTCAACCGCCAAGCGGACCCTCCCGGCATCCATATGTTCGTGACGCCCGCGCACGCGGCGGCGCTCGACCGCTACGTTTCCGACCTGGCCACGGTCGCGGGTGAGGTCCGCAGCGGCGCCCGGCGGGCCCAGGGCACTTCGGAGGTTCGTTACGGGTGACGCAGGTGGCGTGCGGATGACGGGGCGCGTCGTAGCCACGCTCGCGGACCTGGCGCTCGATCGGGCGAGCGACGTGCCGCTTCACCGGCAGATCTACGCCCACGTACGGCGCGCGATCGTGACCGGGCGCTTCCCGAGCGGTACCCGGCTTCCGTCGACGCGCGTCCTCGCCACGAGCCTCGGGCTGTCGCGCAACACCGTGAGCCACGCCTACGAGCAGCTGATCGACGAGGGTTTCCTCGAAGCGCAGGTGGGGTCCGGCACGCGGGTGCCGAACGATCTGCCCCGACACCTGCTCGACGCGGCGGCGTCGACGAACCACACCGTGGACGAGTTGGCGAACCATGCGCCGCTGTCGCGCTTGGGGCAGGCGTACGCCGAGGCGTCGCCCACCATCGCCCGCGCCCACGCGGCCTTCATGACGCCCGCGTCGTTCGTGCCCTTCAGCCCGGCGGTGCCGGCGCTGGACGCCTTCCCACGCCGGGCGTGGGAGAAGGCGATCGCGAAAGCATGGCGCGATCTGGACCAGGCCGATCTGGGCTACTCTCGGCCGGGCGGGTACGGACCCCTGCGCGAGGCGATCGCCGACCACATGCGCGAGACACGCGGTGTGCGATGCGACGTCGAACAGGTGATCGTCACTTCGGGCACGCAGCAGGCGCTGTCGCTCGTCGCCCGCGTGGTGCTCGATCCGGGCGACGTCGTGTGGACCGAGGACCCGTGCTTCTACGGTCTGCACGTGCTGCTGCGCACGATGCGCGCACGCGTGGTGCCGGTGCCGGTCGACGCCGACGGCATCGTCGTCGAGGACGGGATCGCTACGGCACCCGACGCCAAGGTCGCGTTCGTCTCGCCGTCGCACCAGTATCCGCTCGGCACCACCATGAGCCTCAGTCGCCGGCTGCAGCTGCTCCGGTGGGCGCGTGAGATGGGCGCCTGGTTGGTCGAGGACGACTACGACAGCGAGTTCCGGTTCTCCGGCTACCCACTGCAAGCCCTCCAGGGCCTCGACCCGAGCGGCCGGGTGATCTATACCGGAACGTTCAGCAAGAGCCTCTTCCCATCGCTGCGCCTTGGGTACCTCGTCGTCCCGCCCGCATTGCTGGACCCGGTGGCTGCGGCCCAGGCTTTCGGCGACCGCGGCGCCAGCCTCATGGCGCAGGTGGCGCTCCACCGCTTCATGGTCAGCGGCCAGTTCGGGCGCCACATCCGGACGATGCGGCTGCTCTATGCACGGCGTCAGCAGGCGCTGTTGGAAGCAGTGGCGACGCATCTGGCCGACCTGATCGACATCGACGCCACGCCGGCCGGATTGCATGCGGTGGGGTGGTTCCGCGGCGACGTCGACGACGTGGCCGCTTCGACCGCGCTGCGCGACGCGGGGATCGAAGCGCCGAGCGTCTCGTCGATGGCCCTGGGCGAGGTGCGACGCCGTGGCCTGGTGCTCGGCTACACGACACCAGAGGATGCACTGCTGTCCGCCGCTGAGCGTGCGCGCGGGATACTGCTGGGCGCCGGTGTGCGCCCATGGTCCTGACAGGAGCGTGTCCGGGCGCACGGCATCCGCCGCAGGACCCGCGAGCGGCCTGCGGCTCGTGGCGGACGAGGGCTATCTGGCGCCGAATCACTCCGGCTCGTTCCCCGGCCTCCACTTGATGTTGCAGCCCATGCTCGGCACCTGTTCTTCGGCCACGGGTTCGCCGGCCAGTACGCTCTCCACTGCGGAGCGCACATCGGCACCGTCAATGGGTCGATCGTTGCCGGGCCGACTCGCATCCAACTGACCCCGATAGACCAGTTCCAATCGGCCGTCGAATAGGAAGAAATCGGGCGTGCAGGCCGCCTTGAACGCCTTTGCCACGGACTGGTCCGCATCGAACAGGTACGGAAACGCGAACCCTTGTTCGGCCGCCTGCGCTCGGAGTCCGTCCGGCGCATCGGCAGGGTAGCGCTCCGGGTCGTTCGAGCCGATGGCGACAACGCCCATGCCCCGTTCGAGGTACTCGTGACCAAGCACGGCCACCTCGGCCTGGACGTGCTTCACGAACGGACAGTGTCGCGATAGGAACATCACCAGGAGCCCATTGCGGTCCTCGAACGTGCTACGGCTCA
>JBBDSD010000373.1:0-3448 GCA_040905065.1 Trueperaceae bacterium
CGGGTTCGGCGCTCACGGGTGCAGGCCGGCGAACGTCAGGCCGCTGGTCTCCGGCCAGCCCATCGCCACGTTGAGCGCCTGCAGCGCCCCTCCCGCGGTGCCCTTGCCCAGGTTGTCGATGGCGGTCATCACCACCGCCCGTCCGCTGTCGGGATCGAGCGCCACGCCGACGTCGCACCAGTTGGTGCCGTCCAGGATGCGGGGGTCGGGCACGCGGTGGACGCCGCGGCGGGCGACGACCGGCCGCACGAACGGCTCGTCGTCGTAGGCGTCGCGGACGGCGGCCAGCAGGTCGCGTTCGCTGGTGCCGTCCTGCAGCCACAGGTGCGCGGCGACCAGGATGCCGCGGACCCGCTCGACGGCGGTGGCGGTCAGGTGGACCTCGAGCCGGTCGTCGAGCGCCTCGCGCACCTCGTGCTGGTGCCGGTGGCCGGTGGGGGCGTAGGTGCGGACCGTTCCGGCGCGTTCGGGGTGGTGGCTGGCGAGACCGGGCGCGGCGCCGGCGGCGGACGACCCGATCTTGGCGTCCACGATGACCTCGCGGCGCGCCAGGATCGGCGCCTGCAGGAACGGCGCCAGCGCGAGCAGGGTGGCGGTGGCGATGCAGCCGGCACCGGCGATGCGCGTGGCGCCGCGGAGCCGGTCCCGGAACCGTTCGGGCACGCCGTACACGAAGGTGCCGAGCAGGTCGGGACGCGGGTGCGGCGTGCCGTACGCCCGCCGGTACCGTTCGGGGTCGGCCAGCCGCAGGTCGGAAGACAGATCGATCAGGCGGGGCGCGAGCTCGGCCAGGCGGTCGTGATGCTGCAGGAAGGTGCCGTGCGGCAGGGCAGCCACGATGAGGTCGGCCGGCTCCAGGTCGGCCGCTTTGCGGAAGCGGAGCCGGGTGACGCCGCGCAGGTTCGGGTGCACGATCGTGACCGGCTGGCCGGCGTTGCGTTCGCTGGTGGCCTGCACGACCTCGAGGTGCGGGTGGCCCAGCATCAGCCGTAGCATTTCGCCGCCGGCGTAGCCGGACGCGCCTACGATGGCGACGCGGAGCGGTTCGGACACGGCGCTCAGCGTACGCCGGAGGGACCGGCCGCGGTCGCGACGCCGCGATCGTCCGTACCGTCGGACCCCGCCTCGCGACGTCGCGCTCGGGCGTCGCGCGCCTGTTCCGCCTGCGCCACCGTCCAGGCGGCGATCTCGGCCGGAATGTCGACGCCGGTCGGTTCGATGGAGTTCCGGAACTCGAGGCCGTGGTTGATCTCGCCGACCAGCAGGCCCCGAGCAGACTCCATCAGGTCGACCGCCAGCAGGCCGCCGCCCACCGCCTGGGCAGCGCGCCGTGCGATCCGCTCGAGTTCCGCGCCGACCGGCACGCCGCGCGCCACGGCGCCGCGCGCCGTGTTCGTGCGCCAGTCGTCGCTCTCGCGCGCGATGGCGGCGATCACGCGGTCGCCGATCACGAAGGCGCGCAGGTCGCGGCCCGGCTTGTCGACGTGCTCCTGCACGTAGAAGGTCTGATGCTGCGGACCGCCGAGGGTCTGCTTGTGCTCCAGCAGCGCCTCGACCGCTTCGGCGTCGCGGCAGCGGGCCACCATCCGGCCCCAGCTCCCGACGGTGGGCTTGATCACGACCGGCCAGCCGAACGTTTCGCAGAGCCGCAAGGTCGCTTCGGTCGAGAAGGCGATGCCGCTGCGCGGTTGGGGCACGTCGGCGGCCGCGAGCGCGGCGCTGGTGGCGGCCTTGTCGCCGCAGACGTCGACCACGGTGGCGGTGTTGACGGTGCGGACGCCGTGGGCCTCCAGCGCCCGGGCGATCGCCAGGGTCCGAGCGTGCGAGAGGGTGCGGACCAGCGCGAGATCGACGTCGGGGGCGACGGCGCCCGAGTCCCAACTCCAGTCGGGCGCGTAGACGGGGTGCACCTCGGCGCCCGTCGCCTCCAGCGCGGCCCGGAGCATCTTCTCCTCCGGGCGGAGCCGGTCGTGGATCAGCGCGATCCGCACCGGTCTCACTCGCCCCAGTCCTCGGCTTCCTCGGGGGCGGGTTCGAACCGGAGCGGGTCGAGGGCGACCACTTCGAGTTCGACGCCGTCGTCGCTGACGACCAGTTCGCCGAGCTCCAGATCGTTCGGGTTCACGTCCAGGCGGCCGTAGGGGGTGTCGAGCGTCTGCATGGTGCGTCTCCATCGGCGGTCCGGCGTCGCACGGCGGGCGTGCGCTTTCGGTTCGAAATTCGGGACCGCGGGGGCGTCGACGGGGACCGGGTCCGATCTCGGCGTCGCGAAGGAGAGCCTACGCCTTCGGCCGGACTTCGTCAACCCCGTCCTGGACGAACTTGACTCACCTTCGTTTCACATCCCCTCGCGCACGTTCAGCGTCGGTCGCGACGGGTCGGATCGGAGTCGCACCCCCTTCACGCGCCGCCGATCGGGCGAAGAGGCTTACGTTTCGTAAGCGAACGGTGTTCCGAGCAGGCCTCCGGTACCGTGCCGTCGTGTCGGACGACGCCCCCCGCACTCTCGGGCCGAACGCCCCATCGGACCCCCCGGCACCCGGCACGGACGACCGTCCGCCGCGAGCGACCGACCGTGCCCGGACCGCGCTGCTGCGCTGGTTCGCACGCCACGCGCGCGACCTGCCCTGGCGCGAGCGACGCGACCCGTACCGCGTCTGGGTCGCCGAGACGATGCTGCAACAGACGCGGGTCGCCACCGTCGTGCCGTACTACCACCGGTGGATGACGGCGCTGCCCGATCTGGCCTCCCTCGCGGACGCTCCCGAAGAACGCGTGCTGCGACTCTGGGAGGGCCTGGGCTACTACCGGCGCGCCCGCGCCCTGCGGCGCGCCGCGATCGAGATCGTTCACCAGCGGAACGGCAGGCTGCCCAACGACGAGGCCGCCTGGCGCGAACTGCCCGGCGTGGGCCCCTACACCGCCGCGGCGCTGATGGCGTTCGGGTTCGGGCGCCGAACGGTCGCCGTCGACGCCAACGTCCGGAGGGTCGGCGCCCGCCTCACCGCCGACGCCGTGCCCCGCGACGAGCATGTGCGCCGCGCCCTGGATCCGCTGCTGCCGAACAGGCGCCCGGAGCGAGGCACCGAAGCGTTGATCGAACTGGGCGCCACCGTTTGCACCCCGAGGGCGCCGCGCTGCGACGCCTGTCCCCTCGCCACCATCTGCCTAGCGCACCGCCTGGGCGATCCGGAGGCGTTCCCCGCCCGGACGGCTCGCACGGCGCCACCGCAACGCGTTCGCTGGGCCGGGCTCTGGCGCGACGGGGAGCGCCTGTGGCTGGCGCGGCGACCGAGCGACGGCCTGCTGGGCGGCATGTGGGGACCTCCGCAGTTGGACCGCCCGCCCCCCGGTCGGGCGCTGCCCCCGGTGCGGCACGCCTACTCGCACTTCACGCTGCTCCTCACGCCCGTCGTGGTCGAGCCCGGCACCGATCCGCCCCCGCCCC
>JBBDSD010000374.1:0-20700 GCA_040905065.1 Trueperaceae bacterium
GGGGATGCGTCGCGAGCAGCAGCAGGCCGGCGGTGATCAGCACCAGCGCGAAGCGGGCGTCCTGAATCCAGCCGGCCGACGCCACGCCGTACAGCAGCCCGAACGCCGTCACGGCCGCGCCCGCCCGCAACGCCCGCTTGTCGGCCTCCGGTTCGATCCGATCGATCGCCATGACCCCGATCCCCAGCGCCACCCAGAACCCACCGGTCACGCCGACCGCGCCCAGCAGCAGGCCCACCCCGACGCCGCTCAGGACGCAGCCGAGAAGCAGCAGCCCGCGGATCCGTTGCCGGGCGTACGCCACCAGGAAGCCTGCGCCTGCCAGGGTGGTCCAGAGCCAGCCGGCACCCACGGTGAGGCGTTCGGCGGCCAGCAGCGCGCCGAGAACGATGAGGAGCCAAGCGAGTCGCGTGCGGTTTCCGTCCACGGTGCACGAGTGTACGCTGATCGGTCGACCGTCCGCGACCCACGCGGTCCGTCGTCCGGCGCGGGTGCTACCATGCGAGCGACGCACGAGCGAACGGTGGTGCTAAGGAGGTCCCACGTGATTCGGGATTCGAGTCGATTCCAACCGTTCAGCGAACAACCGATCCGCCTCGTGGGCGATCAGGGGGAGTGGCTCGGTGCGTTCGCCCTGGACCTGAGCGACGACGACCTGATCCAGATCCATCGCGACCTGGTCCGCGCGCGCCTGCTGGACGAGCGCCTGGTCCGCCTGCAGCGACAGGGCAAGAGCAGCTTCGTGGCGCCGGCCGCCGGGCACGAGGGGATTCAAGTGGCGGTCGCGCACGCCGTGGAGGCGGGGCGCGACTGGTTGTACCCGTACTACCGCGACTACGGCCTGGCGGCCGCGTTCGGCGTTCCGCTGCTCGAGATCGTGGGCCAGATGCTGGGCACGCTCGCCGATCCGGCCAAAGGCCGGCAGATGCCGTCCCATCCAGGTAGTGCCGCCCTGAACGTGTTCACCGCGGTCAGCCCCATCGCGGCGCACCTGCCTCCCGCCGCCGGCACCGGCATCAGCATGAAGATGGCCGGTCGCGGCGAAGTGTGCGTCGCCACCTTCGGCGACGGCGCCACCAGCGAAGGCGACTGGCACGCCGGCCTGAACTTCGCGGGCGCGCAGGGCGCGCCGGTGGTGTTCGTGTGCGAGAACAACCGCTACGCCATCAGCGTCGAGTTCGCCAAGCAGTCCGGCAGTGAGACGGTGGCCGACAAGGCCCACGCCTACGGCATGCCCGGCTACCGGGTGGACGGCATGGACGTGCTGGCCTGCCTGTACCTGATGCGCGAACTGGTGCAGCGCGCCCGCGACGGCTTCGGCCCGGCGCTGGTCGACGCCTCGGTGTACCGCTACGGCCCGCACAGCAGCGCCGACGACGACTCGGTCTACCGCCCCAAGGAGGAGGTCGAGGCCTGGCGCAAGCGGGATCCGCTGCCGCGCTACCGATCGCTGCTGGAGCGCCGCGGCCTGTGGGACGCCGGGGCGGAGGAGCGCCTGCGGGCCGAGGTGAGCGAGGAGCTGAACCAGGCGGTGCGCGACGCGGAGGCGGCCGGCCGGCCGGGAATCGCGTCGATGTTCGACGACGTCTACGCCGAGCTGCCCTGGCACCTGCGCAAGCAACGCGACGAGGCGACCGGCGCGTGAGCGAGTGGAACCTGGTGCAGGCGATCGCCGGCACCCTGGACGCGGAGATGGCGCGCGACGAGTCCGTGATCGTGCTCGGCGAGGACGTCGGCAAGCGTGGCGGCGTGTTCCTCGCCACGCGCGGCCTGTTCGACCGCTACGGGCCTGATCGCGTGATCGACACGCCGCTCTCGGAGGCCGCCATCATCGGCGCGGCGCTGGGCATGAGCGTGCACGGCCTGCGGCCGGTGGCGGAGATCCAGTTCGCCGATTACGCCTTTCCGGGCTTCGACCAGTTGGTCTCCCAGGTCGCCAAGACCCGCTACCGCTCCGGCGGAGCGTTCCACGCGCCGCTGGTGATCCGCATGCCGTCCGGCGGCGGCGTGAAAGGCGGGCATCACCACAGTCAGAACCCGGAGACCCACTTCGTGCACACCGCCGGACTGCACGTCGTCTATCCCTCTACGCCGTCCGATACGGCCGGCATGCTGCGCACCGCGATCCGGTCCGACGACCCGGTGGTGGTGCTGGAACCGAAGCGCCTCTACCGGGCGGTCAAGGAGCAGGTCCCCGCCGATCCGGAGCACGCCGTCCCGTTCGGGTCCGCGATGGTGCGAAAGCGGGGCGACGACGTGGTGTTGATCAGCTACGGCGCCAGCATGGCCGAGACCGCACGGTCCGCCGAGGCCCTGCACGCGCAGGGGATCGAGGCCACCGTGATCGACCTGCGCTCGCTGATGCCGTGGGACCGGGACACCGTGCTGCAGGAGGTGGCCCGGGTCGGTCGTTGCGTGCTGGTCAGCGAGGGCCCCCACACGGTCGGGTTCATGAGCGAGGTGGCGGCCACCATCGCCGAAGAGATCCTGGACGCCCTGCTGGCGCCCCCGCTGCGCGTGAGCGGCTACGACACGCCCTACCCGTACGCCCAAGATCGCGAGTACCTGCCCGGACCGCGCCGCGTATTGAACGCCGTGCAGCGCGCGCTGGACTACTGAATTCGACTCGGCCGGAGGTTCGCTCCGGCCCGCGGAGGCTTCGCATGTCCCGTACCTTCACCCTGCCCGAACTGGCCGAATCGGTGGTCGAGGGCGAGATCGTCGCTTGGCTGGTCGGCGAAGGCGAGCCGGTCGCGCTGGACCAACCGCTGGTCGAGGTCATGACCGACAAGGTGACGGTCGAGATCCCGTCCCCGTTCGAAGGCGTCCTCGAAGCCCAGCTGGCCCAGGCGGGGGACGTGCTGCCGGTCGGAGCGCCGCTGGCGCGCTGGTCGGACGGGGGCGACGGCTCGGGCGAGGCCTCCGGCACCGGGGACGGCGACGAGGATCGAACGAACGACGGCGCGACCGCGACCACGGACGAGGAGGACGACGGCTCCTCCCTGACCCTCTTCACCGCCAGCGGTGGCGGCGACGACGGGCCGCTGCCGCGGGTGCGCAAGCGGCCGGCCGCGGCGCAGGCGGGGGCGACGGGGTCCGGGGACTCGGCACCGGGCGCGCCGGACCAGGCGGCGAGCACGACGGCGAGCACGGCGGCGAGCACGGCGGCGCGCGGACCGTGGGGCCGCCCCCTGGCGGTGCCCGCCGCCCGGCGCCGGGCCCGCGAGCTGGGCGTCCCGCTCGAGCGCGTGCTCGGTTCCGGCCCGCACGGCCGCATCCGGTTGGAGGACGTCGACGCGTCCGCTCCCGGCGGCGGCGCCGCGCCTTCCGGCGCCGCACCGGGCGCAGCCGCGTCGGCCGCGGCAGGCGCGACGTACGCCGGGTCGCCGCTGCGCGCGGCGCCGGACGGTCCGGAAGAGGCGCGGTCGCCGCTTCGCGGCCTGCGACGGATCGTGGCGCAGCAGATGATGCACAGTCACCTGTCGACGGTGCGGACCCTGCACGTCGACGAAGCGGACGTGAGCGAGCTGGTGGCGTTGCGGGCGCGGCTGAAGCCGCGGGCGGAGGCGCGCGGGGTGCGCCTGACCTACCTGCCGTTCGTGCTGCGCGCGTTGGTGGCCACCCTCGCTCGGCACCCCCGCCTGAACGCCTGGTGGGACGAAACGACCGAGGAGGTCGTCGAAGCGCGCGACGCGCACGTGGGCGTGGCGGTCGATTCGCCGCGCGGACTGGTGGTGCCGGTGGTGCGCGACGCGTCGCGGCGGACGCTGCTGGACCTGGCGGCCGAGACGAACCGCTTGGCCGCCGCCGCGCGCGACGGCACCCTCGCGCCGGACGAGGTGCGCGGCGGCACCTTCAGCGTCACCAACGTCGGCGCCATCGGTGGCCTGTTCAGCTTCCCGATCATCCAGGCACCCCAGGCCGCGGTGCTGGGCGTGCACGCCATCAAGAAGCGGCCGGTGGTGCTGGAGGACGACGCCATCGTGGCGCGGTCGATGCTGTACCTGTCGCTGTCGTTCGACCATCGGCTGGTGGACGGCGCCGACGCGGTGCGCTTCACGAACGATCTGATCCGCCTGCTGGAAGCGCCGGAGGCGTTGCTGTTGGACGCCTGACGTGCGGTCGGGTCCGCATCGACGCCCGACGGGGGCGACCGGCTGGACCGGCCGCCCCCCGCGCGTTCAGGCGGACACGGGAGCTTCGTGCTCCGGCGTCGCCCGGCCGTCGGTCGCGTCCGCACCGTGCGCCGGTACCTGGCGGTTCCTTGGCCGCTCGTCCAACGCCGCGTGCGCGGCCGCCAGGCGCGCGATCGGGACCCGCAGCGGGCTGCAACTGACGTAGTCCAGGCTGGCCTCGTGACAGAACGCCACCGTGGCCGGGTCGCCGCCGTGCTCGCCGCAGATGCCGACCTCCAGGTCGGGACGGGCTTCGCGACCGGCCTCGGTGGCCAGCTGCACCAGGCGGCCCACGCCGGGCAGGTCCAGGGTGGCGAACGGGTTGTCGGCCAGGATGCCCTTCTCCAGGTAGTCGATCAGGAAGCCCTTTTCGGCGTCGTCGCGGCTGATGCCGAAGGTGGTCTGGGTCAGGTCGTTGGTGCCGAAGCTGAAGAACTCGGCGACGCCGGCCTGCTCGGCGGCGACCAGGGCGGCGCGAGGCACCTCGATCATGGTGCCGAACGCGTACGGCACGGTCCGGTCCTGCTCGGCCATGACCGCTTCGGCCTCCTGTTGGAGGGTGGCCATCTGCACCTTCAGCTCGTTTACGTGGCTGGTGAGCGGGATCATGATCTTGGGGAGCACCTCGACCCCTTCGCGCGCCACCTCGCAGGCCGCCTCGAAGATGGCGCGCACCTGCATGCGGGTCAGTTCCGGCATGCGGATGCCCAGTCGCACGCCGCGGGTGCCCAGCATCGGGTTGGCCTCGTGCAGGTCCTCGACCCGGTCCAGTTGCGCCTGCTTGGCGCGGATCTCGTTCAGGAGCGCGTCGACTTCGCCGAGGGTGGCCTGGTGCGGGAGGCGGATCTTGAGGTCGCCCAGTTCGCGGATCAGGCCGGCGTGATCGGGCAGGAACTCGTGCAGGGGTGGATCGAGCAGGCGGATGATCACCGGTAGACCGTCCATGGCGCGGAACAGGCCGGCGAAGTCGCCGCGCTGGTGCGGCAGCAGGACGTCGAGGGCCTCGGCCCGTTCGCTGGCGCTGCGGGCCAGGATCATGCGCTGCACCACGCCGATCCGGTCGGACGCGAAGAACATGTGCTCGGTGCGGACCAGGCCCAGGCCTTCGGCGCCGTATTCGCGCGCTTTGCGGGCGTCGCTGGGGGTGTCGGCGTTGGCGCGGACGCCCAGGCGGCGGAACTGGTCGGCCCATGCCAGCAGGGTGCGCAAGTACGGGTTGTCCAGGTCGGGCACGACCGTGTCCAGCTCGCCGGCGTACAGCTCGCCGAGGGTACCGTCGATGCTGATGCGGTCGCCTTCGGCCAGCTCGCGCCCCGCGATCTGCATGGTGCGGGCGTCCAGGTCGATCTCGAGCTCGGCCACGCCGACCACGGCCGGCTTGCCGAACTGGCGCGCCACCAGGGCGGCGTGGCTGGTGCGGCCGCCGCGGCTGGTGAGGATGCCCGCGGCCGCCAGCATGCCGTGCACGTCGTCGGGGCGGGTCTCGGGCCGGACCATGATCACCGCTTGGCCCTCCGACGCCCACCGTTCTGCGGTGTCGGCGTCCATGGCGATGCGGCCGACGGCGGCGCCGGGCGAGACGTCCAGCCCGGTGCCCAGCCGTTCCGCCGCCTCGCGCGACGCGGGCGTGAACTGCGGGTGCAGGAAGACGTCGACCTGTGCGGGCTTGACGCGGCGCACCGCTTCGTCGCGGTCGATCAGGCCCTCGCCGACCATGTCCACGGCGATGCGGACTTCGGCCTGCGCGGTGCGCTTGCCGTCGCGAGTCTGCAGGATCCAGAGCTTGCCGTGCTCGACGGTGAACTCCATGTCCTGCATGTTGCGGTAGTGCGCTTCCAGCTGGCGCGCGATGCGGTCGAACGCGGCGTACGCGTCGGGCAGCGCGGTGCGCATCTCGTCCAGGGGCAGGGTGGCGCGGATGCCGGCGACCACGTCCTCGCCCTGGGCGTTGTGCAGGTAGTCGCCCTCCAGGACCGGCTCGCCGGTGGTGGCGTTGCGGCTCATCGCCACGCCGGTGGCGCAGTCGGGGCCCATGTTGCCGAACACCATCGTCTGGATGTTGACGGCGGTCCCCAGGTCGTGCGCGATGCCGCTGGCGTTGCGGTAGTCGCGGGCGCGCTTGCCGTTCCAGGAGACGAACACCGCCTCGGTCGCGAGGCGCAGCTGCTCGTGCGGATCGCTCGGGAACGGTCGCCCGGTGTAGGTGAGGACGATCGCTTGGAAGCGGGCCGTCACCTCGCGCCAGTCGTCGGCGGTCAGGTCGGCGTCGATCTGGACTCCGGCCTGCTTGCGGCGGGCGGTGATGACCGCTTCGAACACCTCGTCCGGAACGGACAGCACCACGGAGCCGAACATCTGCACCAAGCGGCGGTAGCTGTCCCACACGAAGCGCGCGTCGCCGGTCAGGCGGGTGAGGCCTTCGGCCACCTCGTCGTTGAGTCCGATGTTGAGGATCGTGTCCATCATGCCGGGCATGCTGAACTTGGCGCCGGAGCGGCACGACACCAGCAGCGGCCGGTCCGGATCGCCGAGCCGCTTGCCGGTCTCCGCCTCGACCTGGGCCAGCGCCTCCAACTCCTGCTCCCAGACGCCGGGCGGGAAGCTTGCGCCCGCTTCCAGGTAGGCGTTGCACGCCTCGGTGGTGACGGTGAATCCGGGCGGGACCGGCACGCCCAAGCGGGTCATGTCGCCCAGGTTGGCGCCCTTGCCGCCCAGCAGGGCGCGCGTCGCGTCCCAGCTGCCTTGGGCGGATTCCGCCGCGTCGACGTCTCGGAACAGGTAGACCCAACGGCGCGTCATGGCGTGCTCCCTCCCGGGCCGACCGGCCCGGTCGCGCGTGGTGGTGGGCCCGGGGTCATCGGCCCACGGTTCCGGTCCGTGCGTCGCGCGGGGCGCAGGTTCCGGAGGCAGCCGCCGTACGCCTCGACGCTACGGGCAGAGGGGACGGCGATAGAAGAGCCAGACGTCCCCGCGCGCGCCTACCAGGTGCGAAGATGCACCGCATGGCGACGTTGCGGCGGGAACTGGGGCTGGTCGGCGCGGTCGGCCTGGGGTTGGGCTCGATCTTGGGAACGGGCGTGTTCGTGGCGATCGCGATCGCCGCCGGGGTGGCCGGGCCGTGGCTACCGCTGGCGATCGCCATCGCGGCGTTCGTGGCGGCGTGCAACGGCCTCTCCAGTGCGCAGTTGGCGGCGGTGCACCCGGTGGCGGGGGGCACCTACGCCTACGGTCGGCGCTTCCTGACGCCGGCCGTCGGGTTCTTCGCCGGGTGGACGTTCCTGGCGGCCAAGAGCGCCTCGGCCGCGACGGCGGCGCTGGGCGTGGCCGGCTACCTGGTGCTGATGGCCGGGTGGCCGGAACCGGTGCGCGTGCCGCTCGCGATCGGTGCGGTCGCGGCGCTGACCGTGCTGGTCCAGGCGGGCTTGCGGCGCAGCAACGTGGTGAACCTGGTCTTGGTGGGGATCACGCTGTTGGCGCTGGCGACGTTCGTGCTGGCGGGACTGCCCACGGCGCTCGCGGGCGGGGCGGGCGAAGCGGCGGGTGCGGCGGTGCCGGACGGCGCCACGGCACCCGCTGCGCCGTTCGACCTGAGCGCCCTGGCGTTCGCGGCGGCGCTGTCGTTCGTGGCGTTCACCGGCTACGGGCGCGTGGCCACCCTGGGCGAGGAGGTGCGGGATCCGCGCCGCATCGTGCCGTTGGCGGTGATCGTGACGTTGATCACCACGCTGGTGGTCTACCTGGCGGTGGCGTGGGTGGGCCTCGCCGCGGTCGGGGGCGAGGCGATGGGGGCCGCCACCGCCGGTGCGGCCGCGCCGCTGACGGTGGTCGCGCTCGCGTTCGAGGTGCCGTTCGTGCCTGCGGTGGTGGCGTTCGGTGCGATCACGGCGATGGCGGGGGTGCTGCTGAACCTGATCCTGGGCCTGTCGCGCGTGGCGTTCGCGATGGCGCGGGACGGCGAGGCGCCGGCGGCGTTGGCGCGGTTGGACGCCACGGGATCCACCCCCACGGCGGCGGTGTGGGCGATCGGGTTGGCGGTGGCGGCGTTGGCGGCGACGGGGGACGTGCGGGCGACCTGGAGTTTCAGCGCGGTGACGGTGCTGCTGTACTACGCCGTGACGAACGTGGCGGCGTTGCGGGTGCGCGAGGGACGCTTCGTGCCGAAGGCGGTGTCGTGGACCGGCTTGGCGTCGTGCTTGGCGCTGTCGGTGTTCGTGCCGCCGCTCACCTGGGCGGCTGCGGCGGCCCTGATCGCGGCCGGCTTCCTGCTGCGGTGGTGGGCGCGCGATCGCACCTGAACGAAAGCGGCTCCTTGAGATCCTTGTGAGCGGTAGGTGAGGTCTGGTATCTTCAAACCCGAGATCCACGTGAAATGCTGCACGAGCGGTCGTGCGGCAGACGCTCGCCGCGCGGGCCGGCGTTCTCACGGCGAAAGCGAGGCTCCCCTTGTACACCGCGATCTTCCTGCTCTTCCTGGCCGCCGGCTTCATCGGCGTGGCTGCCGTGGTGGCGAGCGCGATCCTGGGCCCCAAGAAGGCGACCGACACCACGCTCGCGGCGTACGAGTCGGGCGTGCCCGCCAGTGGCGACGCCCGCGAGCGGTTCCCGGTGCACTTCTACCTGGTGGCGATGCTGTTCATCATCTTCGACATCGAGACCGCCTTCTTCTTCCCGCTGGCGGTCCGCTTCCAGGCCGAGCCACAGTATCTGTTCGTCAACGCCGTCCTCTTCGTCGCGGTCCTCGCGGTGGGCTACGTCTACGTCCTCCGCAAGGGCGTGCTGGATTGGAGGTGACCGCATGGCGCTGACCGAGCTGTTCGAGAAGGACGTCATGGAGCTCGAACGCGACGGCATCCTGTTCTCCAGCCTGGGCAAGCTGGTCGCCTGGGGGCGCAGCAAGAGCCTTTGGCCCGCCACCTTCGGGCTGGCCTGCTGCGCCATCGAGATGATGCAGTCCACCAACCCCCGCAACGACATGGCCCGCTACGGCAGCGAGGTGTTCCGCGCCAGCCCCCGCCAGGCGGACGTGATGATCGTCGCCGGCCGCCTCAGCAAGAAGATGGCGCCGGTCATGCGCCGCGTCTACGAGCAGATGCCCGACCCCAAGTGGGTGATCAGCATGGGCGCCTGCGCCAGCAGCGGCGGCATGTTCAACAACTACGCCATCGTCCAGAACGTGGACTCGGTGGTCCCGGTCGACGTCTACGTGCCCGGCTGTCCACCCCGCCCCGAATCGTTGCTGTACGCCGTGCTGCAGCTGCAGAAGAAGGTGCAGGGCAAGGCGTTCGATCAGCAGGGGGTCGAACTGCCGATGGTCGAAGGGTGGCACCGCCCGTGAGCGCCCAGGGCGAAGCGCCGGAAGGCGGGCCCACGGAGCGGACGCCGCTGGTGACGGAGATGGTCGAGGCGCTGGCCCCGCTGGGCGCCACGCCCCGCGACCGGTTGGGCCAGACCCACCTCACGCTGCCCGCCGCATCGATCCGCGAAGCGGTCCGGTCGTGCCGCAGCGCTGGATTCGATCAGTTGAGCGACGTGATGGGCATCGACTGGCTCGAGTTCCCGCGCCACCAGGGCCCCCGCTTCACCGTGGTGTACAACCTGTACGCCATTGGCGCCAACGAACGCCTGATGCTGCGCGTCGAGGTGGACGACGGCGAGCGGGTGCCGTCGATCACGCCGCAGTGGCGCGCCGCCTCGTTCATGGAGCGCGAAACGTACGACCTGTACGGCATCGAGTTCGAGGGGCACCCCGACCTCCGCAAGCTGATCACGCCGGAGGACATGGAGGGCCACGCGCTGCGCAAGGACTTCCCGATCGGCGAGACGCCCACGCTCTTCAACGACGGGCGCTTCCTCGACCCGGCCTCGTTCCGGGCCGGCATGCTGGGACGCGATCCGGGCCTGACCGGCTGGAAGGGCGGGACCCGCAAGGGCGTCCGCAGCGACGAGGAGCACCGGCACCACGACGCCAGCCGCGCCGTGCCGACCGACCGGGGCGGCGAGGGGAGCGGCTCGTGAGCCAGGGCGCCCCCACCCGCATGCGGCCCGAGGACCGCGCCACCGTGCTGCGCGAGGAGCGCCACGGCGACTTCGAGACCAAGCACATGCGCATCAACGTCGGGCCGCAGCACCCGGCCACGCACGGCGTGCTGCGGTTGGTGGTCGACCTGGACGGCGAACGGATCGCCACCCTCTCGCCCCGCATCGGCTACCTGCACACCGGATTCGAGAAGACGATGGAGCACCGCCCCTACCAGCAGGGCGTGACCTACTCGAACCGGATGGATTACCTGCACGGGTTCGGGCACGACCTGGCGTACGTGCTGTCGGTCGAGAAGCTGATGGACGCCCGCATCCCCGACCGGGCGCAGCGGATCCGCGTGATCCTCACCGAACTGAACCGGATTGCCAGCCACCTGATGTTCTTCGGGACCGGCATCCTGGACATGGGCGCGCTGACGCCGTTCTTCTACTGCATGCGCGAACGCGAGCGGATCCTCGACATCTTCGAGCTGGTCTGCGGCGTGCGCATGAACTACGGCTACTTCCGCGTGGGCGGCCTGGGCCGCGACGTGCCGGACGAGTTCGACGACGCCGTCCGCTCGTTCGTGCGCGACTTCCCGGCCGCGATGCGGCAGTACCGACGCCTGTTCGAGAAGAACCCGATCTTCGTGAACCGCACCCGCGGCGTGGGCGTGATGTCGCGCGAGGTGGCGCTGGACGTGGGCCTGACCGGCCCCGCCGCCCGCGCCAGCGGCGTGAACCTGGACTTCCGCAAGGCGGCGCCGTACTCCGGCTACGAGCAGTACGACTTCGAGGTGCCGGTGTTCGAGGAGGGCGACGCCAACGCCCGCTTCATGATCCGCATGCTGGAGATGGAGCAGAGCCTGCGCATCGTGCAGCAGGCGCTGGACGCGTTGGAGCCCGGCCCGATCCGCGATCCCGACCGGCGCATCAGCCTGCCCCCGCGCGAAGAGCTCGAAACCAGCATGGAAGCGGTCATCTTCCACTTCAAGCTGGTCACCGAAGGGTTCCACCCCCCGATCGGCGAGGTGTACGTGCCCACCGAGTCGGCCCGCGGCGAGCTGGGCTACTACCTGGTCAGCGACGGCGGCAGCATGCCGTACCGCATCAAGGTGCGCGTCCCCAGCCTGATCAACCTGCAAGCGCTCGAACCGACCTGCATCGGCGGCCTGTTCGCCGACATGGTCGTCAACATCGCCACCCTCGACCCGGTGCTGGGGGACGTGGACAAGTGAGCACGGTCGCGTACCTGGCCGCCGCGGCGCTGGCCGCGCTGGGAATCTGGTGGATCGTGCAGGGCGCGTCGCCCGCGCTGACCCTGGCCGCCGGGATCGGCGTGGGGGTGCTGGTGATGCTGGCCAGGCGGATCGGCGGAGGACCGACATGATCGAGCTGGACACCGTCAAGACCTTCTTCGGCGACAAGCCGGATCGGCTCCAGGAGATCCTGGACCGCTACCCGGCGTACGGCCGCCGCAGCGCGCTGATGCCGCTCCTCTGGGAGGTGCAGCGCGCCGAACGGCACGTCAGCGAAGCGCGCGTGGTCGAGATCGCCGAGATCCTCGGCATCCACGCCACCGAAGTCAAGGGCGTGATGAGCTTCTACTCCACCTACCACGGCGAACCGGTCGGTCGCTGGCACTTACAGGTGTGCAGCACCCTCAGTTGCGCCCTGGCCGGCAGCGACCAGCTGTGCGACCACCTGGTGCGCGAACTGGACATCGTGCCCGGCGAGACCGACGCCGACGGCACCTTCAGCCTGCAGAAGGTCGAGTGCCTGGGGTCGTGCACCACCGCCCCGGTGTTGCAGGTGAACGACGCCTACTACGAACGCGTGAGCCGCAGCCGCCTGGATGCGCTGCTGGACGCCCTGCGTCGCAATGAACCGCCCGAACCGTGGCGCGAACGGTACGGCGACGTGGAGGGCCCGAGCGGCGGCGAGGGCGCCGGGCCGCCCAGGACGCCCAGCCCTAACGACGGGGACGAGGCGGACGGCGGTGCGGCCCCGGGCGCGAAGGGAGAAACCTCGTGAGCGACGCTGTGGCCGAAGGCCAGGAGCGGATCACCAGCCGGCGCGACCCACGCTTCCAGGTGACGCTGTTCCGGCACGTGGGCGTGCCGGGCGCGCACCACCTGGCGTACTACCTGGAGCACGGCGGCTACCGCGCCGCCCGCACCGCGCTGGGTCAGGATCCGAAACAGGTGGTCACGACCGTGCAGGCGTCGGGCCTCCGCGGCCGAGGCGGCGCCGGCTTCCCGACCGGCCTGAAGTGGTCGTTCATGCCGCCCGACGACGGGCGCGATAGGTTCATCGTCTGCAACGCCGACGAGTCGGAGCCGGGCAGTTGCAAGGACCGCTACCTGATGGAGGACGACCCGCACCAGTTGCTCGAAGGCATGATGATCGCCGGGCACGCCATCGGCGCGACGCGCGGCGTGCTCTACGTGCGCGGCGAGTACTGGCTGGCCCACGAGCGCCTGCACGACGCCATCCGCGAGGCGCGCGAGGCGGGCTACCTGGGGCGCGACGTGATGGGCAGCGGCGTCGACTTCGACGTGATCCTGCACCGCGGGGCGGGCGCCTACATCTGCGGCGAGGAGACGGCGCTGATGAACTCGTTCGAGGGCCTGCGCGCCAACCCCCGGCTCAAGCCGCCGTTCCCCGCCCAGGCGGGCGTGTACGGGCGGCCCAGCACCATCAACAACGTCACCACCCTGGCGGCGGTGGTCCACATCGTGAACGAGGGCCCCGAGTGGTTCGCCTCCATGGGCACCGACGACAGCAAGGGCATCCACCACGTGCAGCTCAGCGGCGGCGTGAAGACGCCCGGCGTGTTCGAGGTGCCGATGGGCATCCGCTACCGCGAGCTGATCTTCGACCTGGGCGGCGGGCCCGACGGGGACGCGAAGGCGTTCGTCCCCGGCGGCACCTCGTGTCCGTTGTTCCCGTTCGATGACGCCCACCTGGACCTGCCGATGGAGTACGCCAGCGTCGCTAAGGCCGGCTCGATGTTGGGCACCGGCGCGCTGATCGTGATCCCCGAGGACCAGTGCATCGTCGACGCCATGTACAACGTCACCCGCTTCTACGCCCACGAATCGTGCGGCAAGTGCACCCCCTGCCGCGAAGGGGTGGCGCACTGGCTGCCGCTGCTGTTCCGCAAGCTGCTTTCCGGTCAGGGCACGCCCGACGACGTGGACCTGATCGAGGAGCTGGTCGGCAAGATCCGCGGTACCGCCTTCTGCCCGCTGGCCGACGCCTGCGTCTGGCCGGTGCAGACCAGCCTGAAGCACTTCCGGCACGAGTACGAGCATCTTGCGCAGCACGGCGCGCCGCTGCACCCCAGGAAGGACCGGTGGCAGGCGTGAAGATCACGGTCAACGACGTCGAGATGGAGGCCCCGGCGGGCATGAGCGTGATCGACGCCGTGTTCGCCGCCGGCTACGACGTCCCCTACTTCTGCAGCCAGGAGTACATGTCGCCGGTCGGCGCCTGCCGCATGTGCCTCGCCAAGATCGGCGCGCCCCGCAAGGACCGCGCCACCAACGACTGGATCCGCGACGAGGACGGCGCGCCGCAGATCTTCTGGTTCCCGAACCCGATGGCGACCTGCACCACCACGGTGATGGAGGGGATGGTGGTCGACACCGTCTCCAAGACCGTGCGGCAGGCGCAGGACGCCATGGTCGAGGCGCACCTCATCAACCACCCGCTGGACTGCCCCACCTGCGACAAGGGCGGCGCCTGCGAGCTGCAGGACCGCAGCTACGAGTACGGCTCCGGCACCAGCCGCTTCCCGTTCGACAAGCGGCACCAGGAGAAGCACCACGCGCTGAGCGACCTGATCACCCTGGACCGCGAGCGCTGCATCCACTGCAAGCGCTGCGTACGCTACTTCGAAGAGGTCCCGGGCGACGAAGTGCTGGACTTCATCGAGCGCGGCAGCCACACCTACATCGCCAGCCTGGAGCCGGACGGCCTGAACAGCCCGTTCAGCGGCAACATCACCGACATCTGCCCGGTCGGTGCGCTGCTGGACGGCACCAGCCGCTTCCGCGGCCGCAACTGGGAGTACCACCACACCGCGACCACCACCCTGAACGACCCGGGCGGCGCGGCGCTGACCATCGACGCCCGCACCGGCCGGATCGAACGGATCAAGGCGGCGCTGAATCCCGAGGTGAACAAGACCTGGATCGACGACGCCTCGCGCTTCGGGCACGAGCATGCCGCCTCCAGCGACCGGTTCACGCTGCCCCACGTCCGCAGGGACGGCGAACTGGTGCCGGTCAGTTGGGAGGAGGCGACGCAGGAGATCGCGACCCGCTTGCAGGGCGTCGACCCGAAGTCGATCGGCATCGCGATCCGTTCCGACGCCACCCTGGAGGAGGGCGTCGCCGCCCGCGCCCTGGCGGAGCAGTTGGGCACCGGCCGCATCGATCACGCACCCCGGCCGGCCGCGTCGGTGCTGCCCGACGGCCAGCCGGCCAGCCTCAGCGACGTGGCCAGCGCGGACGGCCTGCTGGTGATCGGCGATCCGACCGAGGAGGCCGGCATCGTCGACCTGCGCATCAAGGACGCCCTCAAGGGCGTCACGCCGCCCACCCTACTGCCGCACGGCGTGCCGATCGCCGACCTGCGCCTCAAGGAGCGGATGCCGCGCAAGCGCGAGATCCTCACGGTGCTGGCGCCGTACCGGACCGACCTGATGAAGCACGCCGGCTTCGCGCACGTCGCGCCCTCCGGCGGCGAAGCCCGCCTGCTGCGGGCGCTGGCCGACCGCGCCGGCGACGGCGAGGCCGCGCAAGGCGCCTGGCCCAGCGACGTCGGCCTGGACGCCGAGCAGGCCGACGCGCTGCTGCAGCGCCTGCGGGCGGCCGGCTCGCCGGTGCTGATCTGGAGCGGCTTCGTCAGCAACGATCCGGACGCCGACGAGGCGGCCCGCAGCCTGGCGAAGGCGGTG
This sequence comes from Trueperaceae bacterium, assembly GCA_040905065.1. Taxonomy (GTDB): domain Bacteria; phylum Deinococcota; class Deinococci; order Deinococcales; family Trueperaceae; genus SLSQ01. Next base: position 15,160 of record JBBDSD010000374.1, read on the forward strand.
GGCGCCAAGGTGCTGATCCTGGGGCCGATGGCGAACGCCTTCGGTTTGGAGCGCAGCGGCGTGCTGCCCAGCCACCCGCGCTACGCCTACGCCTCGATGCTGAACGGTGACGCAGGCGCCCTGATCGTGAGCGAGCTGGATCCGGCGATCGATCCGAAGGTGGCCGCGCAGTTGGCGAAGGCGAGCCTGCTGGTTGCGCACGCCACCTTCCCGAACGCCACCACCGCGCTGGCGCACGTGGTGCTGCCGGCCGTCACCGGCTTCGAGAAGGAGGGCACCACCGTCAACGCCGAAGGCCGGCTGCTGCCGGTCCGTCCCGCTCCCGTCGAGGCGGGCGCCGCCAAGGACGTCACCGGCGTGGTCAAGCACCTGGGCGACGCGCTGGGGGTGCGGCTGGAGGGCCGCAGCGTCCGAAGCGCTCGCCGCGTGCTGCAGAAGCGGTTGGACGTGGACCTGAGCGACCTGCCGCCGGTCGGGCTGCGCCTCGCGCCGCCCAAGCGCGGCGCGCGCGGCGTGCGCGCCATCCAGCAGGCCCGCGTGGGTCGCGGTGCCGCGCTGGTGGTGCCCAGCATGGTGCGCGCCGACCTGGCCGACCGCAACCCCGGTCTGCGCGCGGATCGCGGCGCGCCCGCGCTGCGCATGCACCCCGCCGACGCGGCGAAAGCCAAGGTGGCCGACGGCGACCCGGTGATCGCCACCGTCGGCGGCGTGCCGCGCCGTCTGGTGGTTCGCAGCAGCGAAGGCGTTCCGGAGGGCCTGTACCTGGTGCCGACCGTGCCGGAGCAGCCGGTCGGCCTGTACGCGTTCGATCCGACGGCGCTGAAGCCGGCGCCGCGCGAGCCGGTGCCCGCAGAACGCGGCCAGGGCGACGCCGAGCGCGCCCCGGCCGCTCCGGGGGTCGGCTGAGGTGGAACCGCTCTGGGTGGTCTTCCTCAAGGCGTTGGTGATGTGCGTCGCGCTGTTGGGCGCGTTCGCCTACATGACCCTGATCGAGCGCAAGATCCTGGGTCGCATGCAGCATCGCTACGGTCCCAACCGGACCGGGCCGTTCGGTCTGCTGCAACCGATCGCCGACGCGCTCAAGGCGGTGTTCAAGGAGGACATCATCCCGGCCGGGGCGGACAAGTTCCTGTTCGTGCTGGCGCCGGTGATCAGCATCGTGTTCGCCCTGATGGCGTTCGGCGCCATTCCCGCCGGGCCCGCCGGCTCGCTGTTCGGCCTGGACCCGTGGGTCGTGGACGTCGACATCGGCCTGCTGTACGTGCTGGCGGCCACCTCGATGGGCGTGTACGGCATCTTCCTGGGCGGGTGGGCGTCCAACAGCAAGTACGCCCTGCTGGGCAGCCTGCGCTCCTCGGCCCAGATCATCAGCTACGAGCTGGGCCTGGGTCTGTCGGTCCTGACGATTCTGATGATCGCCGGCACCATGAACCTGCGCGAAATCGTCGAGCTGGGCGTCTGGTCGGTCAGCCCCTGGCTCTGGCCCGGACTGATCATTGCGTTCTTCACCTTCTGGATCAGCGGCATCGCCGAGGTGAACCGCACCCCGTTCGACCTGCCCGAAGCGGAGCAGGAACTGGTCGCCGGCTACTTCACCGAGTACTCCTCGATCAAATGGGCGCTATACCAGATGGCGGAGTACGTGAACATGATGACCGCGTCGGCCTTCATCGCCACGCTGTTCTTGGGCGGGTACAAAGGACCGGGCTTCGTGGACGCGGTCGTGCCCGGCATGAGCGAATGGCCGCTGGTGTGGCTGATCGCGAAGATGGCGCTGTTCATGTTCGTGTTCATCTGGCTGCGCGCCACCCTGCCCCGCTTCCGCTACGACCAGCTGATGCGCTTCGGCTGGATCTGGCTGTTCGAGATCGCGCTGGGCGCGGCCCTGCTGACGGGGGCGGTGATCGCCTTTGTCCTCTGAGCCGTTCCCTGCCCCGCGTTCCGACCTGCGCCTCGCGCGCATCCGCACCGGCGCCTCCGCGCCGCCGCACGCCGCCCCGACCACGACCCAACGAAGGGGGACCGCATGAGCGTCCTGGAGATCGCCAAAGGGATGGGCGTCACGCTCTCGCACCTGTTCAAGAAGCCGGTCACGGTGCGCTATCCCGAAGAGCCGGTCCAGCTGAAGCCCCGCTTCCGCGGCCGTCACCACCTGCTGCGCCACCCGGGCACCGGCCTCGAGAAGTGCATCGGTTGCAGCCTCTGCGCCGCTGCCTGTCCCGCCTACGCCATCTACGTCGAGGCGGCCGAGAACGATCCCAGTGATCCCGTCTCGGCAGGCGAGCGCTACGCCAGCATCTACGAGATCAACATGCTGCGCTGCATATTCTGTGGCTTCTGCGAAGAGGCGTGCCCGACCGGGGCCATCGTACTGGGGCACGAGTTCGAGCTGGCCGACTTCCGCTACGACGACTTCGTGTACGGCAAGGACGACATGCTGGTGGGCGTGACCGGTTCGAAGTGGCAGCGCCGCGAGGCGGCCCGCGCCGGGGAGGACCCCCAGGTCGGGTTCGAGGCTGGCACGAGGCCCGAGTTGGAAGGCGTCGACCCCTGATGGTCGTGTTCGCCATCCTGGCAGCGATGATGGTGCTCGGAGCGATCGGGGTGGTCACCCTGCGGCGTCCGGTCCGCGCAGCGTTGGCGTTGGTGTTCACGCTGGTGACGCTCGCCATCGCCTTCCTGCAGCTGCACGCGCCGTTCCTGGCCGCCACGCAGGTGATCGTCTACGCCGGCGCCATCATGGTGCTGTTCCTGTTCGTGATCATGCTGCTCAACGTGGACGGCGATCCGATTCGCGAAGGCGACCGCTTGCGTTGGCTGGGACCGTTCGCGTGGCTGATCGCGCTGGTGGGCCTGGGCGGCCTGGTGGTCACGGTGCTGGCCGACGTACGGCCGCTTCCCGGCCCCGACGCGATTGCGGCCGTGTTCGCAGAAGGGGGAGCCGGCGGGATCGGGGACGTGCTGTACGGCCGCTACCTGCTGGCGTTCCAGCTGGTCGGCGTGCTGCTGTTGACCGGCATCGTCGCCGCCGTCGGCCTGGTGCAGCGCAAGCCGACCGTCGCGCCCGACGAGCAGCTCCGCTCCGGCATGCCGCGGCGCACCCCCGGCGCTCCGCCGCCCGCCGACCTTCCCGGCGGCAGGGCGCGAGGGGAGAGCGCCTGATGGGCGGTCCGGTACCGACCGAGGCGTGGATCGTGCTGAGCGCCGCGCTGTTCGTGATCGGCGCGGTCGGGGTGCTGCGGCGCCGGAGCGCCATCCTGATCTTCCTCAGCGTGGAATTGATGCTGAACGCGGGCAACCTGGCGTTGGTCGCCTTCGCGCGGCAGTGGGCGGACGCCGGCGTGATCACCGCCATGTCCGGCCAGACGGTGGTGTTCATCGTGCTGGCGGTCGCCGCCGCCGAGGTCGCCGTGGGTCTGGGGATCCTGGTGGCGATCTTCCGTCAGCGCCAGAGCACCGACGTGGACGCCCTCTCGGAGGTGAGGCTGTGAACGATCCTGTCGCCTGGGTCGCGTGGGTGCCGTTGCTGGCGCTGGTCGGGTCCCTGATCCTGGGCCTGTTCGGCCGAGCGTTGCGCGAACCGCTTGCCGGCTGGATCGCGACCGCCGCCGCCGCCGCAGGGTTCGTGCTGTCCGCGGGCGCCTTCGTGGCGCTGGCTGGGCGCAGCGAGCGCACGGTCGAGATCGCGCTCGGGCCGGGCCTCAGCGTCGCCGACCTCGACCTTTCGCTCGGGTTCCTGATCGATCCGCTGAGCGTGCTGATGCTGTGCGTCATCACCGGCGTCGGGACCCTGATCCACCTGTACTCGCTGGGGTACATGCACGGCGACCGCGGGCACGCCCGCTACTTCTCGGTCCTGAACCTGTTCGTGGCCGCCATGGCGGTGCTGGTGCTGGCCGACGGCTTCGTGCTGATGTTCGTCGGGTGGGAGGGCGTCGGCGTGTGCAGCTACCTGCTGATCGGGTTCTGGTACCAGTCGCAGGCCAACGGCGACGCGGCCCGCAAGGCGTTCATCATGAACCGCGTCGGCGACGCCGGCTTCCTGATGGCGATGTTCCTGATGGCCGCAGCGTTCGGCACCCTGCACGTCGCCAGCGTCAACGAGGCCGCCGTCGGTCTGTCGTACGGATCGGCCACGCTCGGCACGATCGGGATCCTGCTGCTGATTGCCGCGGCCGGCAAGTCGGCGCAGCTGCCGCTGCAGACCTGGCTTCCTGACGCGATGGCCGGTCCCACCCCGGTGTCCGCCCTGATCCACGCCGCCACCATGGTCACCGCTGGCGTGTACCTGATCGCGCGCACCGCGCCGCTGTTCAGCATGACCCCGTTTGCCAGCGCCGTGGTCGCCTGGATCGGCGCCATCACCGCCCTGATCGCCGCCTACTCGGCGCTGGCCCAGACCGACGTCAAGAAGATCCTGGCCTACTCGACGATCAGCCAGTTGGGCTTCATGTTCGTCGCGGTCGGCGTGGGTGCCTACTGGGTCGCCATCTTCCACGTGTTCACGCACGCCTTCTTCAAGGCGCTGCTCTTCCTGGGTGCCGGATCGGTCCTGCACGCCCTAGGCGGCGAGCAGGACATCCGCAAGATGGGCGGCCTGGGGGCGCGCATGCCGGTCACCGGCCTCACCGCCCTGATCGCCACGCTCGCCATCGCCGGCGTGCCGCTGCTGGCCGGCTTCTTCAGCAAGGACGCCATCTTGCTGCACGCCCTCACCAGCTCGCACCTGGACGGGTACGGCACCACCGGGCTGTACGGCGTCCTGCTGCTCAGCGCCGTGCTGACCGCGTTCTACATGTTCCGCTGGTACTACCGCATCTTCGGTGGGAGCTTCCGCGGCGACGCCAAGGCGTACGCGGCGGTGCACGAATCTCCGGCCGTCATGACCGTGCCGCTGATCGTGCTGGCCGCCCTCTCCGTGACCGCCGGCTACGTGGGCCTGCCGTCGTTCGCCTTCCCCAACCTGATCGAAGGCTGGCTGCAGCCCGCCATCCTGGGCGGCCTCGCCACCATGTCGTTCCAGCACCCCCCCGTCTGGCTCGAGTGGACGCTGATGGGCGTCTCCGTCCTGGCCGCCGGGCTGGGCCTGGCGCTCGGCTGGTGGACCTACGTGGCGCGCAGCGGCAAGCCCGCCGAGCGGCTGGGCGCGGGGCGCGCCGCGACCCTGTCCCGTTCCGGCATGGGCTTCGACGCCGCCTACCGCGCCGCGATCGTGGGTAGCGCCGAAGGCACCGCCGACGGCGTGGCGGTCCTCGACCGCGACCTGGTCGACCGCGGCCTGCTGGGCTTCGCCACCGCGCTCGCCTTCTTCGGGCGGCTGGCCGCCCGCATCCAGACCGGTACCGTCCGCACCTACGCCGCCACCATGTTCGCGTCGGTGGTGGTTCTCGTGCTGGTCCTGGCGTGGAACGGAGTGCGCGGATGACCGTCGCCGCCATCGTGATCCCGCTGATCGGGGCCGCCCTGGCCTGGACGCTGCCCGGCCGCCTGGCCAGCGCCGCCGCCGTGCTGGCGGCCGTCGCCGCCTTCGTCGCCGCGCTG
>JBBDSD010000375.1:0-3399 GCA_040905065.1 Trueperaceae bacterium
GGACAGTCCGGACGAGGCCGGCGAATCCGGCGACGCGGGCGGCGACGGGCCGAGCGACGACCGGGCGGGCACCGACGGGGCGCCCGCCGCGCACCGGTCCACGCACGAGCAGCGCTCCGCGGGACGCACGCCCCACCGCCCGGACGCCGACGCTCTGAACGCCTACCAAATGGCGCTCGATCCCGACGGGGTCCCGCACGACCTGGGCGAGGTGGGCACGCTGAACTACGAGCACCGGCACGGCCACCTGCACCTGGCCTCGTTCGCCCGCTACGAACTGTGGCGCCTGAGCGCGACCGGTGCGCCCGACCGCCTGGTCGCCGAGAACGACAAGGTCGGCTTCTGCCTGATGGACAACCTGCTGATCGACGAGGCGGTCGCGACCCGCACGGAGCCGTGGTACGTCGGATGCGAGCGCGACGTGCAGGGCATCTCGCCCGGCTGGGGGGACCGGTACGTCGCGGAACTGTTCGAGCAGGACCTGATCCTGAACGGCCTGCCCGACGGCCGCTACCGCCTGGTGCACATCGCCGACCCGCACGACCTGCTGTTCGGCGCGGATCCCAGCATAGCCTGGGCCTCGGTGGACCTGGTGCTGGAGGGCACCACCGTCGCGGTCGTCGAGACGTCGCAGCGGACGGGCGCGCCGTGACCGGGTCGGTACCATGGCCTCCGTGCCGCCTCCACCCCGCGACGCTCGATCCGCCCGCCCCGAGCGGCCCGAAGTGCCAGGGGCCACGATCGACCGCTGGATCGACGACCTGCGTGCGGGCGACGTGGTGCTGCACGCCCGCCGGCCCGACCGTCGCGACCCGCACGCCGCCAGCCTGCGCTTCCGCGATCCGGTGCGCGTACACCGCCTACCGGCCGGCGGCGACGTGGAACCGTTCCTGCAGCGTCTGGACGAGGAGTTGCAGGCAGGCTTCGCGCTGGCGGGCTACCTGACGTACGAAGCGGGCTACGCCCTGGTCGGGGTATCAGGAGCGCCGGAGCCGCCGCACGCCGCAGCCTGGTTCGGGGCGTACGATCCCCGGCGCGTAGGTCGGATCGACCATCCCGGGCGCCCGCTGCCGCTCGCCGATCCGCATCCGTCCGTCCCCTCGGCGCGGACGACCGGGCTGCGCTGGGCGTGGACGCCCGAGCGCTGGCGCGAGGCGGTCGGGCGGGTGCACGAGGCGTTGCGCTCGGGCGACAGCTACCAGGCCAACCTCACCACGCGCGCCACGATGCCCGTCGCCGACGCGCGCGCGCTGTACCGCGCCGTGTCCGCCTCGCAACCGACGGCGTACGGCGCGCTGCTGGACGACGGCGAGATCCGGCTGGTGTCGGTCTCGCCAGAGCTGTTCCTGCGGGTGGACCCGGGGCCCTCCGGTCTGGGCGTCACCACGCGGCCGATGAAGGGCACCGCGCCGCGCGGTGCGGACGTAGGCGCGGACGACCGGGCCGCCGCTTGGCTTCGCGCCGACCCGAAGAGTCGCGCCGAGAACGTGATGATCACGGATCTGCTCCGCAACGACCTGGGCCGCGTCGCGCGTTCCGGAGGCGTGCGGGTGCCCGCGCTGTTCGAGGTCGAGCGCTTCCGGTCGGTGCTGCAGCTCACCTCGACCGTGGAGGCCGACCTGGCACCCGACGTGGGCCTCGCCGATCTGCTCCGGGCCACCTTCCCGTGCGGGTCGATCACCGGTGCCCCCAAGAGGCGGACGATGGAGCTCCTGCGCGACCTGGAGGACGCCCCGCGGGGGGCGTACACCGGCGCGATCGGCTACGCGCTGCCTGCCGGCGACGGCTGCGACGGGACCGGTCTGGGGTCGGCAGTGTTCTCGGTCGCCATCCGCACGGTGACGGTACAGGACGGCGTGGGCACGTTGGGGGTCGGGGGCGGCATCGTGATCGACTCCGATCCGGAGGCCGAGCATCGCGAGGTGCACGCCAAGGCGGGCTTCCTTTCCGATCCCGCTCCTCCGCTGTTCCTGATCGAGACGATGCGGGCCGAGGGCCGCACGGTCCTCCGTTGGGAGCGGCATCTGGCGCGGGCGACGCGCTCGGCGGCGTACCACCAGGTTCCGTTGGACCCGGACCGGTTGGCGCGCGAGGTCGCGGACGCGCTCGCCGCGACGCCGGGCGCGTCGACTCCGGGCGCCGTGCATCGGGTCCGCCTGACGATCGACGAGGCCGGCGACCCCACCGTCACCGTCGCGCCGCACCGGGATCCGGATCCGGACGCCGATCCGGACGCGGCGGTGGCGCGCGTCGCCTGGGCCGTACCCCGGGTCTCCGCCGGCCTGGCGCGCCAGCGCCACAAGACTAGCGACCGCGAGCTGTACGACCGGGCGACCGCCTGGGCCCGCGCCACGGGGACCGACGAGGTGCTGTTCCGGGAACGGTCGGGCCGGATCGCCGAAGGCGCGATCTCGACCGTGTTCGTGCGGAGGCCGGGCGAAGGCCGGCTGCTCACCCCCCCGGTCGCCGACGGGGCGCTGCCCGGCGTGCTTCGGGCGGAGCTGTTGGAGCGCGGCCAGGCGACCGAGCGGAGCCTGACGCCGAGTGATCTGGACGGCGCGGAGCTGTGGATCGGCAACGCGCTGCGCGGGATGCGTCGCGCCGTGCTGGGCGACGCGCGGTTCGACCCGGCGGACGGCGCGTGAGGCGGGCGCCGCCGATCAGCGCGTTTGCGTGACCTTGCGCAGGTTGCGGGGCGCGTCGGGGTCCAAGCCACGCTGCAGCGCGCACTGCAACGCCAGCCACTGGCCGGCGACCACCATCAGGAACGCTTCGGTGAGCGGGTCCAGGCCGCTCGGGAGCGGCGCCGGTGCGTTCGCTACCGCCAGCAGGTCGGGATCGCTCGAGATCACGGTCAGGTCGGCGCCCACCTCGCGCATGCGGTTGGCGGCCTCGATGTTGGTGGGTGCGGACGCGTCGCTCAGGCCCAGCAGCAGCACCGGATCGCCGGCCGACAGCGAGGCGATGGGACCGTGCTGGAACTCGGCGCTGCTGTACGCCTGCGCGTGCAGGTAGTTGGTCTCCTTCAGTTTCAGCGCCGTCTCGTGCGCGGGGCCGTACGACAGTCCGCGCCCCAGCACGTCCAGCTGCTCGGCGTGCGTCAGGCGTGCGGCTGCTCGGTCGAGTGCGGCGGTGTCCGCCAGCAGCGCCCGCACGGCGTCCGGCACGGCGTCCAAGGCGGCGCGACCGGCCTCGTGATCCGACCACTCGGTCACCAGGCGGGCCAGCAGCGCCATCTGGCTGGTGAACGTCTTGCTGGCGGCGACCGCGCGCTCCTCCCCCGCCCGTTGCCGCAGCGCCCAGGTGGCGCCGCGCTCCAGGCTGGAGCCGGCACGGTTGCTGACCGCCAGCGTGCGGGCGCCCGCCCCGCCGATGCCGGCGAGGGCCACGACCACGTCC
>JBBDSD010000376.1:0-3364 GCA_040905065.1 Trueperaceae bacterium
GAGGCGGTGGTACGCCTGCGCCATCTCCAGCCCCACGTACGATCCGCCCACGATGATCAGGCGCTCGGGCAGGTCGGGCAGGTCCAGCAGGCGCCCGGAATCCAGCCAGGGCACCGCGTCCAGGCCCTCGATCTCCGGGACGCGAGCCCGCGTCCCGACGTTCAGGTGCACGTGGCGACCCTCGATCAGGCGATCGTTCACCTGCAGGCGCCGAGGGGCGACGAACCGTCCCCACCCACGGATCAGGGTGAACCGTTCCGTGGTCTCGAGGAAGCGGGTCAGGCCGTCGCGGCTGGCGCTGCGCAGGCGATCGACGCGCTGCATCACCGCCGGTCCGTCGACCTCCACCGGACCGGTCGTCACGCCGTACGCCTCGGCTCCGCGGGCGTGATGCGCCGCCTTCGCCGACGCGATCAGCGTCTTGGTCGGCGTGCAGCCGTGGTTGATGCAACTGCCGCCGACCTGGGCGCCCTCGATGATGCAGACGGTCTCGTCGGGGGGCAGTCCGGCCAGCAGCGTGCCGGTCGCTTGCCCGGTGCCCAGCAGAACGTGGTCGAAGCGTTCGACGGTGCGGTCGGCGTCGTCGTGCACGTCGCTACCGGTGGTGTCGGGGTGGGGATCGGACGGGGCTTCGGAAGGAGCTGCGGACATGGGGACCTCCAGGTCGTGGCGTTCCGTCGGCGTGGCGGCGGATCGGCGCGGTGCGGCGTCGGTCGGGGCGGCTGCCGTCGCGCTCCGCCGACGGATGCTTTAGAGGATCACGTGCCGGACCGTCGCTCACCGTCAAACGACCGACCTGCCTCGGCTGGGACCGGTACAGCGCCAGCGCGGCCCGGCTCCGCCCTCTCAGCGTACGAGGACGACACCGGCGCCGTGCTCCTCCGCGTTGCGCAGCACCGCCCAACCGACCGCCAGATCGCACGCCGCGACGCCCAGGTGGTTCACCACGACGGTGGTGCCGACCGGGCGTTCGCGCACCGCTCGGCCGGTCCGCTCGCCGTCCAGGAGCAGCGCGCCCAACGCAGCGTCCGCAGGCCCGTAGCCGTCCAGCTTGCCCTGCGCCCGGGTGGCCTCGAACTGGGCTGGATCGTCCGTGATCAGGCGGGGTACGTCACCGTGCGGTCCGGGCTGCGGTCCGGGCTGCGCTCCGGGCTGGGGTCCGTACCGCGGGCCGTGCTCGCGGACGGCGGCCCCCGTGGCCGCCGTCACGGCGGTGGCGTAGTCGGTGGCGATCACCCTCGCGCCCGGCACGAGGCGGCCCGGATCGATCTCGCGTCCGCGGGTGCCGAACGCGACCGAGGTGATCACCACGTCCGCGCCGTCGATCGTCTCGTGCAGCCGGTCGGGCCCCACCGCTCGGTCGCCGTCGTGCAGCGGTAGCTCGCGTGGGTCGCGCCGCGTGACGAAGGTGACGGACGCCTGGGGCGCGACGGTCGCCAGCGCCGCCCGGTGCCCGGCCGCCTGCCGTCCGCCCGCCACCAGCGCCACGCGCCACGGCTCGCCCGCCTCCGACCGAGCGGTCCGGGGCGGCGCACACCGCAGCCCGAGCATGCTGACGGCCGCGGTGCGCGCGGCGGTCAGGTCCGACGCCGCGAGCAGGCCGCGAACGCCGCCGACGTCGGGATCCTCCAGCACCAGCAGCCCGCTCAGGCGAGGAGGTGGGCGTTCCGGATCGCCGCTGATCCACTTCATGCCGACCAGGCGCACGTCGCTCAGGCGCCCGTCGGTCAGGCGCCCGTCGCTTAGACGCACTGCGGCCGGCATGCCGTGCGCGAAGGCACCCGGACGCGCAACGTCGACCGGCATCTTGGGCGGCAGGTCGGCCCAACTCGGACCGGACGCCTGGGTCGGTCGGACCAACGCCGTCAGCGCCTGGGCGCACGCCTCGATCAGGTCCGCGACCGGCGGAAGACGGTCGGCGACGGTCGTGTCGTCCAGGTAGCGGAAGGTGGCCGGCATGCCGGAACGATACCGCCGACGGGTTGCGGCCGACCGGGGATTCACGGTACGCAGGGGGCGACCGAGGTTACGCGACCTTCACGACGTTCTCGCGAAGGAAAGGAGGTCCCGATGTCCGCAGGTGGACCCGCGTTCGGCGAACTGGGTCTCGTGTTCGCCATGCTGCTATTCGTCCTGTCGTCGTGCGGCCCGTTCTGAGGCCGTGCCCTATCGACGAGCCCTAGCCCCGCAGCCGCGACCAGGCGATGCGGGGCGCGAACGCCGCGACCACGTCCTCGAGCCCGGCCCGGTCGGCCTCGTCGAACGTGCCGGGCCGGTCGCTGTCCAGATACAGCACCGCCACCACGCCACCCGCCTCGTCTCGGAACGGGACCACGAACACGCAGCGGCTGCGCGGATCGCAGGCGATGTGCCCCGGGAAGGCGTGCACGTCGGGCACCACCTGCGTCGTCCCGGTCGCGACGGCGGTGCCGCACACGCCTGCCCCCACCGCGATCCGCACGCACGCCGGCCGGCCTTGGAACGGCCCCAGCACCAGTTCGCCGCCTACGAGCCGGTAGATGCCGGCCCAGTTCAGGTCGGGCAGCCACTCGTGCACCGCAGCGGTCACGTTCGCCAGGTTGGCGAGCGCGTCCTCCTCGCCCTCCAGCACGCCCAGAAGTCGGCTCCGCAGTTCCGCGTAGCGCTCCGGCTTCGGCAGCGACGCGCCCAGCGCGCCCTCCGCCGTGCGTTTCGCAGAGGCGGACTCTCCAGCAGGGTCGGTCACGGACTCCAGCATGACGCCATCGTACCGGTCCGGCCGGGGTGGCCGCTGCGGTCGCCTATACTGCGCCCGCCATGCCTCACGACCGTTCGCGCGATCCCGCCCTGCACCGGCCCGCACCGGACCGGCCCGCACCGGACCGGCCCGCACCGGACCGGCCCGCCACCTCGGACCACACCGTGCGCGCCGCCACCGGCCGCGACTGGAGCGACTGGTTCGAGGCGCTCGACACCCTGGGCGCCCGGAACGAAGACCACAAGGCCATCGTGGCGCTGACGCGCGACCGGTTGGGGCTGACGCACGCCTGGTGGCAGCAGACGGTCACCGTCGCGTACGAGAAGGTGCGCGGCCTGCGCGCACCGGTCGGCGAGACGGCCGACGCCGGCTTCCAACTCAGAGCGCAGCGGACGGTGGCCGCGTCCGCCGACGCCGTGTGGAGCTGGGTCACGACGCACCCGGAGCGGTGGCTGGGCCCGTGCAAGCACCTGCCGCTCGCGGCGCGCTCCTCGTTCGTCTGCCTGGACGGGACCGAGGTGGAGGTGCGTTCCGTCGTGCCGGGCACCCGCCTGCGGCTGACGTGGCGTCCGGAACGGTTCGCACGCCCGTCGACGTTGCAATTGACCCTGACGCCGAAGGGTCCCC
>JBBDSD010000377.1:0-3082 GCA_040905065.1 Trueperaceae bacterium
TTCCGCGGTTCGACCGCGGGTGCTCGCGCGGGGTAGACTGGGAGGGTGGTCGGCGCTAGCCGAACGCCGTCCTGCACGGCGCTCGTGGCCGGGCCGACCGCGCCGAGGGAGGCACTCGTTGAGCGAGTACACCGAGTACACCGCTGAGAGCATCAAGGTCCTGAAGGGCCTCGAGGGCGTGCGCAAGCGTCCCGCCATGTACGTCCAGGGCGGCACCGGCGTGGACGGCTATCACCAGCTCCTGACCGAGATCATCGACAATGCCGTCGACGAGGCCTTGGCCGGCTTCGCCGAGACGGTCGAGGTGACGTTGCTGGCGGACGGCAGCGCACGCGTGCGGGACGACGGCCGCGGCATTCCGGTCGAGATCATGGCCAAGGAGGGCCGCCCCGCGGTCGAGGTGATCTTCACCGAGCTGCACTCCGGCGGCAAGTTCGACTCGGCCGCGTACAAGGTGTCCGGCGGCCTGCACGGCGTGGGGTCGTCGGTGGTGAACGCGCTGTCCGACTACCTGGAGGCGGAGGTCACCAAGAACGGCCAGGTGCACCGGATCCGCTTCGATCGGGGCGAGGTGGCCGAACCCGTTCAGGTGGTGGGCGAAGCGCCCAAGACCGAGCACGGCTCGACCGTGACGTTCCGACCGGACGCGTTGATCTTCAAGGGCGTCGAAGGCTTCGAGTACGCCCGCATTCGGCGGCGCCTGCGCGAACTGGCGTTCCTGACCGGCGGCGTGAAGATCGTGCTGAACGACCTGCGCGGCGACGAGCCGAAGCGCGAGACGTTCCACGAGGAGGGCGGCGTCGCCGCCTACGCCGAGACGCTGGCCAAGGAGGGTACCCGCCTCTACGAGCGGCCGGTCCACATCTCCCAGCAGGTCGTCGTGGACGTCGACGGCGCCAAGGAGGAGATCGAGGTCGACGTCGGTCTGATCCACACCAGCGGCTACGGCCAGACGATCGTGACCTACGCGAACATGATCACGAACCGGGACGGCGGCACGCACCTGACCGGGTTCAAGACCGCGTACACCCGGGTACTGAACAACTACGCCAAGACCAAGTCGCTCATCAAGAAGGGCGACCCCACCCCCACCGGCGAGGACTTCCTCGAGGGGGTCCACTGCGTGCTCAGCGTCAAGCTGGGCGATCCGCAGTTCGAGTCGCAGGCGAAGGTCAAGCTGTTGAACCCCGAGGCGCAGACCGCGGTGCAGTCGGTGGTGTACGAGCGCTTCGCGGAGGTGCTCGAGGAGAACCCGAAGACCGCCAAGGCGATCGTCGAGAAGGCCGCCAACGCCCCCAAGGCGCGCGAGGCGGCCCGCAAGGCGCGCGACCTGGTGCGACGCGCCAACCCGCTGGACAACGACGAACTGCCCGGCAAACTGGCCGACTGCAGCAGCGGCGACCCGTCGATCAGCGAAATCTACATCGTCGAGGGCGACTCGGCTGGCGGCAGCGCCAAGCAGGGGCGCGAACGCCGCTTCCAGGCGATCCTGCCTCTACGCGGCAAGATCCTCAACGTCGAGAAGGCGCAGATCGGCAAGATCCTTCAGAACACCGAGATCCGGGCGATGATCGCCGCCATCGGCGCGGGGCTGGAGGGGACCGGCGACGACCAGCATTTCAACCTCGAAGACGTCCGCTACCACCGGATCATCATCATGACCGACGCCGACGTCGACGGCAGCCACATCCGGACCCTGTTGCTCACCTTCTTCTACCGCTACATGCGACCGCTCATCGACGCCGGCTACCTGTTCATCGCCCAGCCACCGCTGTTCGGCATCCGCGAGGGCCGCAAGAAGGAGTTGCTCTACCTGTTCGACGAGCACGCCCTGCAGCGCTACCACCGCGAGCACCAGGGCCAGAAGTACGAGGTGCAACGGTTCAAGGGCCTGGGCGAAATGAACCCGGAACAACTGTGGGAGACCACCATGAACCCGGAATCCCGCGTGCTGAACCGCGTCACCATCGACGACGTGCTGGAAGCGTCCGAGACGTTCGAGATGCTGATGGGCAGCGAGGTGCCGCCCCGCCGCGAGTTCATCGAAGGCAACGCGCACCTGGCGAACCTGGACATCTGAGCCGGCGGCCGCCCGGTCACGCCAGGTTCGGCGCGTCCCGACCGTCCAGCACCCGCACCACCGCGTCGGCGACCACGTGCGCCAACCCCACGCCCGCCCCCACCCTGGCCGCCCCCAGCTGCGGAGCCCGCACCACGTTCGGGAACCACCGCAGGCGAGGGTGGATGCGGGGCTCCCGCTCGAACACGTCCAGGCCCGCCCCCGCCACGCGGCCGGCGTCCAGGGCGTCGACCAGCGCTTGCTCGTCGATCACGTCGCCCCGCGCGGTGTTCACCACGATCGCGCTCGGCTTCAGGCGAGCCAGGGCTTCCGCGTCCAGCAGGTGCCGCGTCTCCGGCGTGGAGGGGCAGTGCAGGCTGACCACGTCCGCCGTGGTCAGCAGGTCGTCCAGCTCCACCCGGCGGGCCGGTAGGTCGCGTTCCGCTTCCGGTTTCGGCGAGGGGCTGGCGTGCACGACCTCCATGCCGAACCCGCGAGCGCGCCGGGCGGCGGCTGCGCCGATCCTGCCCAGGCCCACCACGCCGAAGGTGGCTCCGTGCAGCGAGGTTCCCAGCAGCTGCATCGGCGCCCAACCGGTCCAGCGGCCGGACGCCGCCAGGCGGTGCCCCTCGATCACGCGCCGCGCGACGGCCAGCAGCAGCGCCCAGGTCATGTCGGCGGTCTCCTCGGTCAGCACGCCGGGCGTGTGCGCCACCGCGACCCCGCGGGCGCGACAGGCGTCCAGGTCCACATTATTCAGGCCGACCGCGTAGTTCGCCACGATCCGCAGGTCCGGCCCGGCGGCGTCCAGGAACGCGTCGTCGACCCGGTCGGAGAGCAGCGTGATCACCGCGTCCGCGCCGGCGACCAGGTGCAGCAGAGCGTCCCGGTCGGGTGGTTCATCGTGGTCGTGCTGCCGGACGTCGTGCCCCGCCCGTCGTAGGCGTGCGACGGCGGGCGGGGGAAGCGTTCTCGTGACGGCGACGCGAGGCATGCGCCCACGATACGCGTCTCGGCCCCCCC
>JBBDSD010000377.1:3092-3329 GCA_040905065.1 Trueperaceae bacterium
AGACGCGCACCGTTGCCGAACGATTCCAGCTAGTCGAGCTCCGGCCGCATTTCCAGCACCTCGGCCGACGCGAGCCCTTCGCCCCGGGCGTCCGCGACGTCGTCGGCGCCGAAGTCGGGCAGGCCGTCGTGCAGATCGTCGTTGCCGAACGCGACCGTGAGGTGGTTCAGCAGCGCGGCGATCTCGTCGTCGGACAGCTGCTGCCAGGCCGGCATCACGCCGTCGTAGGTGGTGCCG
>JBBDSD010000378.1:0-3309 GCA_040905065.1 Trueperaceae bacterium
GCGGTCGCCATCGCAGTCGACGTCGCCCTGCACCAGCTTCGCGATGGGCGTCCCTGTCGGCGGCGGCGTCCCGCTGGGAGGTGTCGCGGTGGGCGTGGGCGTGACCGTCGGCGAAGGGCCGCCGGTGCCCGTCGCGCTGCCTGACGCCGCCGGCGTTGCGATCCCGGTCGCTGTCGCGCTGGCCGGAGGTGTGGCCGTCGCGGTCGCCGTCGCAACCGGAGTGTCCGTCGGCGTCGGCGTGGCCGTCTGCTTCCCAATCGTAGCAGTCGGCGTCGCGGCGATCGTCGGCGTTGGCGCCCCGTCCCCGATCGGCCCGCTCGACCCCGAGTTGCTACGCGGGTGGTTCCCCGCCTGGTTCGCGTCCACCAGCGCGTAGTCAACCGAGTTGATGCGCAAACAGGCGATGCAGATCGCGCCGGTCAGCTTGATTGTCTGCGTGCCGGCCGTCGGCAGGTCCGAGGCGAACTTGCCGGGGAAGTCGACCGCCCCCGTGTACGCCGATCCATACGCGAGCGAGTCCACGGGTGAGAAGACGCCGCACCCTTCCGCTGCCGTCCCGAACGCCACCTTGCCCGCCGGCTGCGGGACAGGCGCGTCGACGCTCGCCATCACGTTAATCGCCGTCATGTTCGCGGCCCCGAAGACGAAATCGGGCGTGCCCGGCCACGCCGCGTTCATCGCCGCCGTCCCCACAAGGATGGAAGACTCGTCGGCCGTGCTGCTGTTGACAGCCGTCGGGAACACAAACCGCGCCCACGGAGCGCCGCCCGCGTCATAGAAGCATAAGGACTTGTTGCCCACCGAGTTCTGGTTCGCCGCCGCCATCCGCAGCTCGACGTACTGGATCGTGGCGTCCCCGTTCGCGCCCCCCATTACCTCGTAGACGCGCATCTGGTGGAACGACGCCTCCGCCGTGGGGCTCGGGCCGAGCGCGCCCGCGAGTAGCGCCGCCCCGGCGACGACCACCATGAGCGCGCACCCGGCTATGGGCAGGTATTTCATCGCTCCTCCCCTGGCTCCGCGTTCCCTGAACGACTAGCTTACGTCAGGCCGCGTGATGCGGGATTCACTCACCCAGCCCGCAGCTCCCGTCGCTCAGCCCCCGCAGCCGCCCCAGCACGGGCTCGGCGTCCGCACCTTCGGCCGGGCGTGGCCGACCGTCTTCCTCGGCGATTCTCAGCGGTACGATGGAGCACTCGGCGACGCCCTCCGGCGTGAGCGTCACCTGCACCAGCGCGGAGAGCGACGACGGCAGCCCGGCGAAGCTGTAGTCCAGGTAGTCGAAGTCGAACACGAAGTTCCCCAGGCTGTAGATGACCAGCCCGCCGTTGTACGTCTCGATCCCCTGCAGGACGTGCGGATGGCTGCCGAGGACTAGCGACGCGCCGGCGTCGATCGCGGCGTGCGCGGAGGCGACCTGCAGCGCGTTCGGCGTGTCCGTGTACTCGAATCCCGTGTGCATCGAGACGACCACGACGTCGGCGCGAGCCTTCGCTGCGGTCACGTCCTCGGTCACCGCCTCCGGCGTCAGCCACGCGATACCCGGCGTGTCCGCCGTCGCCTGGTAGTCCGCGAGGTCCCAGCCGGTACCCTCCACCGGCGTGTTCGCGTAGGCCAGGAACGCGATGCGCAGGCCGTCGACCTCGAGGACGCGCGCCGTGCGAGCGTTCGTCACGTTCTCTCCAGTGCCAACGTGCGCCACGCTGACCGCGTCGAGCGCAGTCCACGTGTCCTGCAACCCGACGAAGCCGTAGTCCATCGCGTGGTTGTTCGCGAGCGAGACGATGTCGATGCCGGCGTCCCCGAGGCTCCCCGCCGAGACGGGTGTCCCCCGGAACACGAAGTTCTTCTGCACCGGGTCCCCTCGCTCCGTCAGCGGCAGCTCCAGGTTCACGAAAGCGAGGTCCGGCGCGCGCAAGAGGTCCGCCACGAACGCGAACGGATAGCCGTTGCCCTCCCGCGCGATCCCCTCGCCGATCGTGCGGTCCAGCATCACGTCGCCACCGGCGATCAACGTGACCGGTCGAGGCGTCGGCTCAGGCGTGGGCGTCGGCCCACCGGTGGCGGCCGCCGGGATGGGCGTGTCGCTTGTGACGGTGCTGGGCGTGGGACCGAGTGCGCCGTCGTCACCGCAGGCGGCGAGAGAGAGCGCGAGGAGCGCGATAGCTGCGGGCAGGCCTGGGCGCATCAGATGTCCCACGCCCATCGTCGGCTATCAGTCGCCGGGCATCAAGCGCCTACGGCGGCCATGGGCAGTCCGGCAAGAACCCGCGCTACCTCAATCGCGCCGGGGATTTGTTTGGTAATTTCGTTGTTCTGGATTCTGAAAAGTTCCGGAATTGGAGTGCGGTTTACGGCGGCCACGGGCAGTCCGGCCCCTGGAACGCTCTTACCCCGCCCAGCATCGGCGGCGCCAGTTGTACGATCTGCGTCAGGTCAAGTACGTCGATCCAGAATCCGCCGGGCGCCGCTGGCCCGGGCACCACATCCCATCGCGCGTCGAACCCCGAATCACCCGGCCGCATGTTCAGCCTTCGCACTAGCGACACATACGTCGACAGGTCGAGCACGTTTAATCTGTTGTAGCTCACGGGGTCCAGCGGCACCAGGTCCGCAGCCCAGTCTGCTCCGCACGGGTCCTGGTCCGTAATCCCGATGTTGAACTGCGCCTCCGAGTACGTCCCGACCTGGGCGGGCCCACCCGGGCAGCCATCGTCCACCAATCCGTCGTCCGAGCCCGATGCGACGTTCTCGTCGTCGTTCACCCCGTTTCCGCACAATGGGGCGCCGTTCTCCGCCGCGCCGTTGTACCCGTCCCCATCGCAATCGTACGTCTCTGCACCCAACGGCAGCGGCTCATCCACTTGCGTATCGCCGTCATCATCAATACCGGCGAACGGCGGGTCGATGCGCTCCGGGCGCACGGAGGCATTCAGTGGAGCGCCTTCGCACGCGGGTTCAGCGACGTCAGAGACTAGGTCGTTGTCGTCGTCAGAGTCGCAAGCGTCGCCCATGGCGTCGCCGTCAGTATCAGTCTGCGGGGGGTTGGATACCGCGGGACAGTTGTCTTGTTGGTTACAGAGCTGGTCGTCATCGCCGTCCTCACAGAATAGGTAGGCGGAGCCGGCCTCAAACACCCCGCCCGGGTCGTCATAGTGTGCGCCGACTAGGATGTTCCCGCCCACCCCCGCCACCGACCAGCCAAAGCTGTCGCTAAGAAGCGGAGCCGGATTGGGGATGGAGAGAAGGACGGCGCCGGTAGTGCCGTTGAACAGGTAGGCGGAGCCGGCGTCAACCACCCCGCCCGGG